>DASUHT010000091.1:0-26587 GCA_036273335.1 Gaiellales bacterium
GGACGCCTACGCGGGCAACGCGTACGCCGCCGAGGGCAAGCCGCGGCTGCCCACCAGCCTGCACGCCGCGCTCGACCTGCTCGACTCCTCAGCCCTCGCCCGCGAGGCGTTCGGTGACGATGTCGTCGACCACTACCTGCATTACGGGCGGACGGAGCAGGCGGCCTTCGAGGCCGCCATCACGGACTGGGAGCTGATACGCGGCTTCGAGCGGATGTGACCCGGCTCATGCGACGGGGAGCGAGTCTGCGTACACTCCCCGTCGCCGTGCCGAACGCGTTACTAGGCGGCCCGGCGATTCTCCGGCCGGCGGCCGGTGAGCTTGCGGACGAGCCGCGCCCGGCGCTCGCTGCGACGCGCCTGGACACGCTCTCGGGCGGCGCGCATGAAGTACTCGTACTCGGACTCGCGTGCAGGGTGCGCCCGCTCTGCGCGACCCTGAGCTGAATGAATTGGCATTATTGTTCTCATACCACGATTATATCACGGCAATATCTCTCAGGCGACGTACAAACCAATCGTTCACTACTAATTGACCGAACATATACCCCCTTTGGGGGATCCCTGACCTGTTGTAGCGCCTGACCGCGGCTGCCGATAGCAGTCGCGGTGAGCATCCCCACCCGCATCGCCGGCAGCCGCCCGGCTCCGACCGACCTGATCTGGGTCGCGTTGCTTGGCATTCCCGCCGCCATGCTGGGCGTTCTCACGGTGCGGGCGGCGTTCGCCTTCCCCGACTACCGCGACTTCCACATCTTCTGGTCGGCCGGCCGAGCTGTCATCGACGGCACCCCGGTCTACCCGCGGGCGGCGCTGAGCGCGGTCAGCGGCCAGGACCAGTTCGTCTACCCGGCACCGGCGGCGATCGCCATGGTGCCGCTGGCGCTGCTCCCGCTGGGCGCCTCGGCGACCGTGTTTCTGGCGCTGAACGCCGTCGCGCTGATGCTCGCACTGCGCCTGCTGGGCGTCCGCGACTGGCGCTGCTACGCGATCGCCTTCTGCTCGATCGCAACGCTTCAGACGCTGACGTTGGGAGCGATCACCAGTTTCCTGCTGCTGGGCACAGCCTGCGCCTGGCGCTGGCGCGACCGGCGGCCGGTTGCGGCCGCCGCCGTCGCCGCGGTGATCGTGGCCAAGCTCTTCCTGGCCCCGCTCCTGGTCTGGCTCTGGGTGACCGGACGGCGATCGACGGCGATCGCTGCAGCGGCGATCGCCGGCGCGGCCGGCATCGCCGGATGGGCCGTGATCGGGTTCTCCAGCCTGCGCGACTATCCACACCTGATGTCGGTCGTCTCCGACCACGAGCAACGGTTCGGCTACTCGGTCGCCGCGCTGGCCATCCACCTCGGCGGCGGCGCCACCCCCGCCCGCGCGCTCACGGTGCTGGTCACCGCCGCGCTCTGTCTGCTCGCGGCCGTCGTCGGCCGCGAGCGGGGAGGCGACCGGCGCGCGTTCTCGGTCGCGGTCGTCGCGTCGCTCGCGCTCTCACCGATCCTCTGGTTGAACTACCTCCTGCTCGGCCTGGCGCCGCTCGCGCTCGCCCGGCCCCGGCTCAGCAGGGCCTGGGCGGTGCTACTGCTGGCCTGGCTCTTCGCGAACCCGAACACAGTGGCGCCGCTCTGGAAGGTCATCCTGTTCCAGGCGACCGTGGCGGCGATCCTGGCCGTGGCCGTGCTCGAGCGCGGTCAGCGGCGGTCGCCGGGGACCGCGTAGCCGGGAGCCGATTCAGGGTCAAGGGCGCGCGTCAGGTAGTCGTCGAGCTGCGGCTGCCAGAGCTCCCAGAGGGACGCCAGCTCGGCGACCGGCTGCTCGTGCCAGTCGACCCGCAGGTCGGCCACCGGCCAGGAGACGCGATCGACCACCAGCATGCCCGCCGACCGCACCGGGCCAGCTTCGCCGCCGGCCTCCAGCCCCGCCCGCAGCGCCGCCACCAGGCGCGTCCCCAGGTGCTCCTGCGACGAGGCGGCGAAGGCGTCCAGCATCGCCTCCGGGACGGCGAGGTCGGCCAGCAGATTGCCGGCTGCCGCAGCGTCCGGCACCGCCCGTGCGGCGTGCACCCCCAACGTCCGCTCGCCCGAGTGGACGGCCGAGCCTCCCCAGTGGTCGACCACGGTCAGCTGGCGGTGGGCGATCAGCGGCTCCTCGGCGACCAGCCGGGCGACCGCATCGGCCGCCGCCACGCCTCCCCCGACCAGGTCGAGCAGGCGGCCGCCCAGCCGCGGGTCGGTGACGTTCTGGGACGCGGCCGCTCCCACTCCCGCCCGGGCGTATGCGCAACGCGCGCCCACCGCCGGGCTCGAGGAGCTGACGACGATCCCCAGCATCCCCGTGCGCCGGCAGCGTCCGGCCAGCGAGAAGGTCACCCGGGCGGCTCCTCGATGACCGCAGTCACGTCCACCTCGACCAGCCATTCGGGCCGGGCCAGCGCCACCACCACGACGCCGGTGAAGGCGGGGAAGACGCCGCGCAGCCGCTCGCCCAGCACCCGGTAGACCGGCTCGCGGTGACGGATGTCGGTCAGATACACGGTCACCTTGCAGATGTCCGAAAGCGACGCGCCGCACTCGCCGAGCAGGAGCTCGACGTTGTCCATGGCCCGGGCGGCCTGGCCGGCCGGGTCGCCCACCGCAACGTTCTCCCGGCTCTCCAGATCCTGTGCCACCTGCCCTCGCAGGTAGACGGTCCGGCCGGCGACGACGGCCTGGGAGAGGTCGTTGTCGAGCCGCTGCTCGGGGTAGGTGTCGCGAGTGTTGAAGGGCCGGATGCGCCGGTGCGTCACGGGGTGCTCCCGGCGGGGACGTCGCCCTCCATGTAGCGGCGGACGAGGTCGAGCGGCCCGTCGAAGTCGTAGTTGTTGTAGACAGCCAGCAGGTGCGAGAAGGCGGGCGACTGAGCGAATAGCTGGAAGGTCAGGCGGTGGCCGGCGTAGTCCGAGTTCAGCAGGTCGCGGGCCAGCGCGAAGAACCGGCGGCGCGCCTCACCGTCGAGGTCGCCGATCCGGTAGTACTTCTCGAGCAGCGCGCCCGGCACCGGGTGGCTGAACGAGGCGGCGCTGGGGGTGACGCAGATCTGGCCGCCGCACAGGTCGCGGACGAGGTGCATCATCGCCGGCAGCTGCGAGCAGGCGTGCACGCGGCCGGTGTAGAGGAGCGCCTGGTTCGGCATCAGCAGGCCGCCCGGGCTGGGCTCGGCGAGCTCGATGGCAGCGGTCAGGTGAGCGTTGATGCCCTCCCTGTAGCAGGCCAGCTGCGCGAGCTTCTCGCGTACCCCCTGGTGCATCTTGACCCCCGCATCGACGGCGTTCGCATAGGCCAGGCCGAGCAGGAAGTCGGCCAGGCGGAGGTGCCGCTGGACGAATGGGAACACGCTGTAGCGGTGGAGCGTTGCGCGGATGTAGGCGGCGGCGCGCACGTGGCGGTAGAAGAGGACGTTCTCCCACGGGATGAGGACGTCGTCGAACACGATCATGGTGTCGATCTCGTCGAACCGGGTGGAGAACGGGTAGTCCTCGACCGGCCCGCGGCCGGCGAAGCTCGACCGGCAGATGTGGGTGATGCCGGGAGCCGCCATGTCGGCGATGAACCCGACCGCGTATTCGGACTGGGTGGCCTCGCCCCAGTCGGCGATGGTCGGCTTGACGAACGCCTGGTTGGCGTAGGCGGCGGCGGTCTCGAACTTGGCGCCGCGGACGACGATGCCCTCGCCCGTCTCGCCGACCGCGCGCAGAAGCACGTCCGGGTCCTGGTCCTGCGGCCGCCGCGAGCGGTCGCCCTTGGGGTCGGTGTTGGCCGAGACGTGGAACGGGTCGTTCCGGGCGGCCCGGCGGACGTGCTCGCGGATGTTGGCCGAGAACCGGGGGTCGATCTCGTTCAGCACGTCCTGGCCGTCGAAGAGCGACCACATCTCGCCCACCGTCTCGTCGCCGACACGGGTGACGATCCCGCCGATGTCGTCCAGCACCAGGTCGACCGCCCGCCGCTTGGCGTGCCAGTCGTCCTTGGTCAGGGGCAGCCGCAGGCCGGTCGCACAGCGGTCCCCGGTCTCCGGGTCGGAGTAGGACATGACGTCCGCGCTCGCCGCCTCGTGGGCGAGGTCGTAGATGCGCGCCCGCACGTCGACAACCGGCTTGAAGGCAGGGTGCGTGGTGACATCGGCGACGCGCTCGCCGTCGATCCAGACCTCGCGGCCGTCGCGGATCGACTCCCGGTATTCGTCGCCCGTCCGGATCACGAGGCCAGTCTGGCCGAGCGCGTGGCGTTTGTCAAACAGTATTGAACGACGTATTGCGGCGGTTTTTCCGATGCAGTACGTAAACTTGGGCCGATGCCCGAGTTCTCGCTGCGCCAGCTCCGCTACTTCGTCGCCGCCCACGATGCGGGGAGCATCGCGGTTGCGGCCGAGCGGGAGTACGTGTCGGCGTCGGCGGTCTCGGCGGCCGTCTCCCACCTGGAGTCGACCCTGGGCGTGCAGCTCTTCGTCCGCCGCCACGCCCAGGGGATCTCGAGCACGCCCCAGGGCCGCGCCCTGGTCGCCGAGGCCCGCGCCCTGCTGAAGCAGGCGGAGGACCTCCAGCGGCTCGGCCGCGAGCTTGCGGGGGAGGTGGCCGGCGAGCTCCGGGTGGGCTGCCTCGTGACGCTGGCGGCGACACTCGTCCCGAGCGCACTGCGGTCGTTCGCCGCCGCCCATCCGGGAATCGAGGTGACGCTGGCCGAGTCCGGTCAGGAGGGCCTGGTCGACGGCCTGCGGAGCGGCGAGCTCGACCTGGCGATCACCTACGACCTGAGCCGGGAGCCGGGGCTGGTCTTCGAGGGGATCCGCGACCTGCCGCCGGTCGTCGTGGTTGCCGCCGGGCACCCGCTCGCCGGAGCGCCGTCGGTCCCGCTCGGCCGCCTCGCCCGGGAGCCGCTGGTGCTCCTCGATCTGCCGATCTCGCGCGAATACTTCCTCGGCCTCTTCCGCAGCCGGCGCCTGGCGCCGCGCGTCGGCGCCCGCTCGCGGTACCTGGACGTGGTCTGCAGCATGGTCGGAAACGGCGCCGGCTACTCACTGCTGAACGTGCCGCCCGCGTCCGGCCGGGCGGCCGACGGGAGCGCCCTGGCCACGGTCCGACTGGCGGGCTCGCACCGGGCGCTGCGGCTGGGGCTGCTGCAGGTGGCCGCCACGCGAAGGACCCGCGCCGCGGCGGCATTCGCGTCCCACTGCCGGACCGCGCTGTCCGCCGCCTGACCCGACTCAGCGGTTGCCGTCGGCGGCGTACTGGACGATCATCCCGTCGGTCATCCACTCGACCGGCGCCCGGTCGTCGGTGAGGGGGTTAGACGACGGCGCCACCTGATGAATGCCGGCGGTGCGCAGCGCGGCCGGCACGAGCTTCGGCGGCACCTCGGCCAGCCGGGCGCGCGCAGTGGCCAGCGATGTCGGCCGGGTGAAGGCCAGCATGATGTCGTTGAACGGCATCGCATGCCACAGAAACACCGACGGGAAGCGGGTGGCCGCGGTACCCGCGATCGCCCGCGCCAGATCGTCGCTTGACGGGATCCGGCCCAGGTTCGCCATCACGATCCCGCCCGGATTCAGGCGCTGCGCGACCAGCGACCAGAACTCCTGGGTCGTCAGCTGGAACGGGATGTACGGCTGGCGGAAGGCGTCCACGAAGATCGCGTCGTAGCGTGTGGAGTGGGTCTCCAGGTAGACGCGGCCGTCGTCGGTCGCCACCGATACGCGGGGGTTGGAGGAGAGTCCCAGATAGCGGCGCCCGACGCTGGTCACCAGCGGGTCGAGCTCGATCCCCTGAATGCGGACGCGGGGCCAGAACACGCCGTAGGCGCGGCCGACCGTGCCGCCGGCGTACCCGATCATCGCCAGACTGTTCAGTCCCGGGCCATGAAAGGGCGGGGCAAGCAGGAACTGGTCCCAGTAGTCGCCGGTGAGCACCCGGTGCGGACACCACACCGAGTGGCGCGCCCAGCCCTCGTTCAGATAGAGCGCGCGGCAGCCGCCCGCCAGCTTCCGCACTTCGACGAACTGGTACGCGGAGTCTCCCTCGAAGAGCACTCCTGGCTGGGCCTTGACGGCGCCCGGCGGGAGAAGCGCCACCCCACCGATCAGCGCCGGCACCAGCAGGTAGCGGCGGCCCAGGGCGGGCGCGGCCACCAGCGCGAGCAGGCCTGCGCTGGCGAGCATCGTCCGCCGCGTGCCGATAAATGGGATCAGCAGCACCACCGGCAGGAAGGTGCCCAGGATCGACCCGGTCGTCGAGAGCGCGTACATGCGACCGGCGACGCGGCCCGCCTCCTCGATCCGGTCAACCCCGAGCCGTACCGCAAACGGCGACGCCATCCCGAGCAGGGTGATCGGCGCCGAGAAGAGGAGCATCACTGCGAAGAAGGAGCCCAGGAACGCACCCACCGACTGCTGGGCGAACTCGCCCACGGCGGCGGACAGGAATGGCTGGGCGATGTAGGGCAGGATGGCCACCATGGCGGCGGCGCTCAGCATGAGCGCCGCCAGCAGACGCAGGGACGGATGCCGGTCGACGAGCCGGCCGCCCAGGAAGTATCCGAGCGACAGGTAGATGAGGATGAGGCCGATGATGTTGGCCCAGATCAGGACGCTGTCGCCGAAGAACGGGGCGAGCAGGCGCGAGGCGCACATCTCCGTCGCCATCGTGGTCGCTCCGGCCACGAACACCAGCGGAGGAAGCGCGTGCTTCCGCATCCCGCCAGGGTACCGCCGGACCGCCCCCGCGTGTGTGAGTCGGTGAATCCCTGGAAGTCAGAACGCCTGCGTGGAGGCGACGAACTCGCGGTCGAGGTGGAACGGGTTCTCGGCCGGGGAGGCGGCGCCCGAGAGCAGCCCGGCCAGGAGCTCCGAGCCCGCCGGCGAGGCCATCACGCCGTGGCCGCTGTAGCCGGTGTTGACCCACAGGCCCTCGACCGGCCCGGGGCCGATCAGGGGGCGCTGGTCGGGGGTCATCGTGTACTCACCGGCCTGGACCGCCCACTGGGCGGTGTTGCGCTCCCAGACGTCACGCCAGAACGGGGCGACGCGGGCCAGCGCGACATCGCTTGCGGGGTCGAGCAGGCGAAGCGCGAAGGCGGGATCGGCCGGCACCTGGTCGTGCGGCTCGCCGCCGGACTCGGCGGGGTCGGGGAAGAGCCCGAACGCCCCGAAGCTGGTCGGCCGCCAGTGGGCGGTGGTGTCCTCGTCGATCGTCATCGGAGCGTCCGCCGGGATCTCCGGCGCGCCCCACACCGCCAGCCGCTGCCGGCGCAGCGCGCGCACCGGCAGCTCGACGCCGGCGCTTCGCAGAAGCGGTGCCGAGAGCGGGCCGCAGGCGACCACCACGGCGCCCGCCGAAACCGAGCCGCGCGGGCCGGCCACCCCCTCGACCCGGCCGTTGCGCACCAGGATGCTCTCGACCGGCCAACCCGTCACCACCTCGGCGTCCGACCCGTCGGCCAGCCCCATGGTCAACGACCGCGGGTCGATCAGGCCGTCGCCGGCCCGGAATCGGGCGCCGACCACCTCCTGCGAGAGCCACGGGAACCGCTCCCGGACGGCGTCCCCGGACAGATGCTCGACGCCGTCGACACCCCACGAGCGCTGGGCCTCGACCAGCGCCCGCTGCCCGTCCACCCGGGCCGGGTCGGCGGTCAGCCACAGGTACCCCTGCGCCCGCAGGCCGGGGTCGTAGCGACGCTGGCCGGTCTCCTCGGCGAAGCGATGAAAGAGCTCGACCGAGCGGTGCACGAGCGGCAACTCGTCGTGGTGGTCGAGCTGCAGGCGGTAGCCGCCGGCGGCGACCGCCGTGGTGAACTGGCCGAGCGCCGGCCGCCCCTCCACGAGCAGCGTCCCGATACCCGCCCGCGTGCACCAGAACGCGGTGCCTGCGCCGACGATGCCTCCGCCGATCACGACCAGCTCGGCGCTGGCGGGGGTCTCCGACAGGACACGCACGACGGCGGATATGCTCGCAGACCGATGCCGCTCCTGCTCGCCGCCTCCGTCACCCCCCTCACCGCGGGCGGCGCGGGCCTCGACGAGCACGCCGTCGGTCCGCTGGTCGCCTACCTCGAGGCCGGCGGCGTCGACGGTGTCTTCGCCTGCGGCACGACCGGCGAGGGTGTGCTCCTCTCGGACGCCGAGCGGCGGCGGGCGGCGGAACGCTTCCGGGAGGCGTGCGGCGGAACCCTGATCGTCCACTGCGGCGCTCAGACCACCGCCGCTACGGTCGCCCTGGCCGCCCACGCGGCCGAGCTCGGCGCCGACGGCGCCGCGGTCATCCCGCCGCCGTACTTCCAGCTCGACGACGCCGCGCTGGTCGAGCATGCGGTGGCCGCCGCGGCGGCCTGTGCGCCGCTGCCCTTCTACCTCTACGCGTTCAGCGCCCGCAGCGGCTATCCGCTGCCGCCTGCGGTCGTTGCGGCGGTGGCCGAGCGAGCTCCGAACCTGGCGGGGCTGAAGGTCTCGGAGCCGTCGATGGAGGCGGTGTCGCCGTACCTGGGGCTGGGACTGCCGGTGCTCGTCGGCTCCGAGCCGCTGATCCCTGACGCGATCGCCGCCGGCGCCGCCGGATCGGTCTCCGGGCTGGCCTCGGCGTTCCCGGCCGAAGTCGCCGCCGTCGTCCGCGACCCCAGCCCCGACGGCGCGGCGCATCTGCGCAGCCTCCGCGAGGCGCTCGGGACGACAACCCTGATCGCGTCCGCGAAGCATGTGCTGGGAAGGCGCGGGGTGCCGATCCGCCCGGATGTCCGACCGCCCCTGCGGCCGCTGACTCTGGCCGAGCAAGAAGCACTGTCCGCAATCTGATCCCGGAGCATCCAAACGGGGGATGGGCGTGTCACCACTGTTGCCGATGGTGCAAGGGCCGACGGCGCGTGCTGCTGCGCCTGCAGTCAAACGAGGAGCTCCCCTGTGTTCTCACGTCATCGCGGAATCGTCATCGGACTCGCCACCAGCCTCGTCGCCATCCTGGGGATGAGCGCACAGAGCTTCGCGGCCGGCCCGGCCGCACCCGTTGCGACGAGCCCGTGCGCCGGGGTGACGCTCGACCAGATCGGCGCCTTCAAGTGGAACGTCTCGACCAACGCGACCCACTATCAGTTCCGCGTGTCGGCCGACGCCGGCTTCCAGACGCCCGCCTACGGTAACGGCAGCGGTCCCAACCTGGTGACGACGAACAACACCCGGGCGACGCTCCCCAACACGCTGGCCGCCGGTACCTACTACTGGGACGTCCGGGCGCTCAACGCCTCGAACACCGCCAGCTCGTGGTCGAGCGCCTGCACCTTCACGATGGACTGGACCGATGCGCCCGCGCTCAGCTCCCCGGACGACGGGGCGACCGTCACCTATCCGACGCCGCTGCTCATGAGCTGGGGCGCCGTCACCGGCGCCGCCCGCTACAGCGTGAACGTCTCCGAGTCACCGGACATGTCGAGCCCGCTCACCGGCTACCCGGTGACCACGACGGCCACCAGTTACTCGCCGCCGTCGCGGCTCAGCAACGGCACCTACTACTGGCAGGTGACGCCGATCGACGGCGACTCGGCCAAGCACCAGGGCAGCCCGTCCGTGATCCGCAGCTTCACCTGGGACTGGCCGTCGTCGGACACCACGCTCAGCGTGACCGACCTCGACCCCAGCGACGCCGTCTACGACCCCCAGTTCAGCTGGACACCGATCCCCGGCGCCGACAGCTACCAGCTAGAGATCAACGACGACCAGAACTTCTCCAAGACCAAGGTCTGCTGCAGCGACACGATCATCTCGACCACCTACACCCCGACCAAGCTGCTGCCCGCCGACACCTATTACTGGCGGGTGCGCGCCGAGGACCCGAACGGGAACTTCGGCCCCTGGGTGGTCGCGCCCAGCACGTTCACGGTGGGCTACGACACCGGCGGCGTCACCGGGCTGACGATGGACGACACGTCCGGCAACTCGATCTGGACGTCCAGCCCGCTCTCAACCGACACACCGATCGTCCGCTGGGATCCCACGCCGGGCGCCCAGTCCTACGGAGTCGACGTCGTCCCCTTCACGTCCAGCGTCTGCCAGTGGGGCGCCCTGACCACGGTCGGTTGGCACTCCAAGACGGCGTCCACCGCCTGGACGCCCCTGGGCAACGGCCTGACGGCGGCCAACCCGTTCCCGAACTCCGGGCACAACACCCCGTCGACCGACCAGACCACGCTCAGCCCCGGCGGCTCCTACTGCGTGCGCGTGCGCGCCCAGCGGGCGTCCGACGCCAACGCCCAGCAGGTGCTTGGCGCGTACACATACCTGGGCGGCGATGGCAACCCCGCCTTCACGTTCACCGGCTACCCGGCCGGGAATCCCTGCACGACCCCCTGCAACTCGTCGCTCAACATCGGCGCCGACGACTACATCCTGCCCGCACAGACCGGCAACACCCGGCTCCCGCTGTTCACCTGGAAGCCGATCGCGGGCGTCCAGAGCTACTTCGTGATCGTGGCCACCGATGACACGTTCCAGCACGTGATCGACGAGGCATTCACCCACGTCGACGCCTACGCGCCGCGCGCCGGCTCCGGGCTCATCAACTACCCGGACACCAATACCAGCTACGCCTGGGCGGTGCTCCCGGCGCAGAACTTCGACGGCTCGAGCGCCGGCGACGATCCGACCGAGAACGGGAGCTACCCGCAGACGTTCGACTTCCATTCGGTGCAGCCGTCACCAGTGGCGCCGCTGACCGGCGCGACGGTGACCAGTCAGCCGACGTTCAGCTGGACGCCGGTCGAGGCCGCCGACCACTACGTGCTCCAGGTCTCGTCCGATGCCAGCTTCGGCTCGACGGTCGGCGGCACGCCGGTGCAGACGACCGGCACCTCGTACACCGGGACGAACTTCCCGGCCGGCAACCTGTACTGGCGCGTGCAGGCGGTCGATGCCAGCGGCAACGGCCTCTCCCGGACCGTTCCGCAGCAGTTCACCATGAGCTACGCGGCGCCCACCTTCACCGGGAATGGCGGCAGCTACACCAACCCCACCACGGCGGACGCGATCCCGGTCCTCCACTGGGACTCGATGCCGGGCGCAACCTCGTACGAGCTGAAGATCTACAACGGCACGACCACGCCGACCCTGGACGTGCAGAACATCAGCTCGACGGCCTACGCGCCGATGACGCTCAAGGGCACCGGGGGATTCACGTGGGCCGTCTACGCCCGCTACCCGACGTCCGGCGCCGACGTCGCCAGCCCGGCCAGCGCCACCCAGTCGTTCACGCGCTCGATCGCGGCGCCCGACGGTCTGATCGGCACCATCGGCAACCAGCACAGCGTCCTCATGTCCTGGAACCCGAAGGCCGGCGCGGCCAGCTACGCGATCCAGGTCTCCACCGAGAACACCTTCACCACCGGCGTCTTCGACAGCTACACGTCGAGCAACCGGCCGGAGAGCACGGTGCTGGCGCCGACGCTGACCCCCAATCAGTACACGGAGGGCGGCAGCCTCTTCTGGCGCATCGCGACCGTGGACGGCGACGGCAACCAGGGAGCCTGGTCGACCCCTCAGACGCTGACGCTGCCGCAGCGCATCCACGCCAGCGCAAGCCCGATCGCGATCCAGCACCTGAAGACGACCACGGTCACCATCACGGCCAAGACCCTGTCCGGCGCCGTGATCAAGGGCGTCAAGGTGACCGACAAGGGAGCCGGCGTGACCGCAGCCTCGAAGGTCGCCACCTCCGGGTCGGTCACCTTCAAGGTGCGCCCCACCAAGAAGGGGACGATCACCTTCACGCTGAGCAAGACCGGCTGCATCACGACCACGCTCACGATCAGCTCGCTCTGAGGGGGGAACCGCGCGCCGGGGCGAGCTCGCCCCGGCGCGAACCTCCCGGCAGCTCAGGGACGCTCGAGGCGACGGCCTCCCCGGTGTAGAAGTGCCATGCGGGCGGCGGGACGCGGTCAGCCGTCCACGAACAGGCCGTCGACCGGACCGAGAAGGCGCTTCGAGTGCCGGGACACTCCCGGCAGCTCGACCACCCGATGGGTGAGCGGCCGGCCGGCCCGCCGCCGCTCCAGCTGCTCGTGGGCGACCGGCCTCCAGCGCCTGTCGACGAGTTCAGCCGATGCCGCCTCCAGCTCGCCCGGCGGCGTTTCCAGATGCTCCCCCCACAGCCGCAGCCGGGTCGCCCGGGCGAGCCCGGGGTCGTGGGTGACGACGTTCATCTCGGTATCGTTGAAGAGCGAGTGCTCGTTCAGGTTGGCCGAGCCGACGGTCAGCCAGCGGTCGTCGACGATGCCGATCTTGGCGTGCACGTACACCGGGTCGACCAGGCCGCCCGCACGCGCGTACAGCGTGCAGGCGAGAAAGCGGCCGGCGCCGTCGTCGGCCTCGACGAGCGCGCTCACCTGGCCGCGTGTCTCGTCAGCGCCATTGTTGGGCCTGGCCGGCAGGACGACGAGCAGCCGGAAGTCGTCCGCCGGCGGGTTGCGGAGCTTGCCCGCCAGCACCTCGACGATTTCCTGCGACCACAGGAACTGGTTCTCGAGATAGATCAGCCGCTCTGCCGAGCGAAGCGCGCGGAGATAGGAGTCGAGGATGCTGAACTCGCCCCGCGGGAGCGCGCCGTAGATCCTTTCCGGGACGGTACGGGCGATCTGCAGCTCGACGCCGCCGTCCCCCGCCACGGGGGCGGCCGCCTCCAGTCGCTCGCCGGTCGTCTCCCGCCAGCGCAGCCGGAAGTGCTCCGCGACGTCCGCCACTGACGGCCCCTCGATGAGGGTGGCCGCGTCGTGCCATCCCAGTTCGGCGCGCGGCGGGTGTGCCGAGGAGTCGAACCGGTCTCCGGACTCGAGGGTGAGGTCGATCCCGCCGACGAAGGCCAGCCGGTCGTCGATGACGATCGTCTTCTCGTGGTGGCAGTGCATCGGACGCTCGTGCCCGTCGAGCTCGCAGCGGATCCGCGATCCCCGCCGCAGCTCATCGCGCATCGCGCGCACCTGCCGCCGCGACGGCCGGAAGAGGGGCAGCGGCGCCCCCGCCCAGGCGAGGACGCGGACGTCCACGCGCTCGGCCACCTCGGCCAGGAGGTTCCGCAGAACCGTCGGCGGCGAGGAGCGGGTGAGCGTGAACTCGGGCGAGAAGAACCAGCCGGCAATGTGCACGTGCGACTGCGCGCGCTCCATCTCGGCGGCCATGCGCGGCAGTGCCTCGGCGCCGTCCACCAGCACCTCCAACCGGTTCCCCGCCCGGGGCGGTGCGTGGCCGTCGGCCCAGCCGCCGGCGCCGCCGTCCAGGGCATGCTCCCAGCCGACCCGGCGAAGCCGCCGCCGGTGATGCTGGCAGACAGCCCGGTCGACTGCCCAGCCGAGCGAGCGGTCGACGCGGGTGAGCGTGTCGCCGGTCGTGGCCACGCCGGTTCGACTACCCGCAGGTGCGGTACCTAAACCACGGGCCGCCCGGGCGGATGCCCGCGATCCTGTGGCGGAGCACAGGAGAGCGTCGTTCCTGGATGGCGGCGCGGAATGCCCCCGGCATGACTCGAACATGCGACACGCGGTTTAGGAAACCGCTGCTCTATCCCCTGAGCTACGGGGGCCGCCCCTAGCCTAACGCCGGCCGCTGCGCCGGCAGTCGCGCGGCCAGCAGGCCGGCGAGGAGGAGGGCGACCGCGCTTGCGGCCAGGCAGACGGCAATCACGTCGCCCCAGCCCGCGGACAGCGCCAGACCGGGCAGGTAGGCGCCGAGGCCGCCGAGCAGGTAGTAGACCGTCAGGTGGAGGCTGGTGGCGGTGCCGCGGTTGTGGGAGGCGATGCGCGGGATCAGGAGCTGGCAAGCGGTGACGGTCGAGAACATGCCGAGCGCCATCATGGCCAGCCCGAGCATGACGACCGGCAGCAGATCGGCCAACGTGAGCAGGCCGCCGGCAGCGCCGCAGGCCACGAAGGCAGGCAGCAGGCGGGCCGGACCGACCCGGTCGGCGATCCCGCCCATTGCCGGCAGCAGCGCGCCCACCAGCCACACCGAGTAGACCAGGCCGCTCTCGGTCAGGCTGAGCCGAAACGGCGCCCCGGTGAGCCGGTGCGTGGCGTAGGTGAAGACACCGACGAAGGCGAAGAACGACGAGCCCGCGCAGGCCGCGTTGGCCAGCAGCCGCCGGTTGTGGAGATGGTCGAGGATCTCCGCCCGGGAGGGCCAGACGGCGGCATGCGGGCGGTCGCGCGGGAGCCACGCCCACATCGCCACCGCCCCGGTCGCCGGCAGCACGGTCAGCGCCGCGAGCGCGCCCCGCCAGCCGATCTGGCCGGCGACGACCGCCGTGCCCACCCGGCCGACCAGGCCACCGAAGACCAGGGAGCCGGTGTACGCGCCCATCGCCGCCCCCTGTCCCGGGCCCCGGAAGCGCTCGGCAACGTAGGGCACCGCGACGACCAGGAGGCCGGGCATGAGCGCTCCCTGCGCCGCCCGCAGAGCGAGGAACGCAGGTAGCCCCGGGGCGACCGCAAGAAGCGCCGTCGGCACCACGATGGCGGCTGCCGAGCCGACCATCACCCGCACCCGACCGGCGCGATCGGAGAGCGGGCCGTAGAGCCAGCCGAAGATGGCGACCGCGAACACCACGACCGTGATCGAGAGGCCGGCGGCGGCCGCCGAGCAACCGAGACCAGACTCGAGCTCGGGCAGGATCGCCTGGGTCGAGTACATCGTGGCGAACATCGAGGAGGCGCCCAGGAAGAGCGCGACCGCCGGACGCGTCACAACTCGGTGACGTGCGGTGGGCCGGGGAGGACGCGCAGGGACACCTTGCCGTCCAGCAGCTGCTGCAGGCGCTCACCCGCGACCTCTCGCCGCCATCCGTGCAGAAGCGGATGCGAGTCCTGACCGCGGGCGGCGCTCACGATAAGCGACTCCAGGTCGGCCCGGGTGGCGACCAGCTCGGAGGCGATGCCGGCCGCCGCACAGCGGGCCTGGAGCACCGAGCTGGCCAGTGGCAGGACGACCCGCACCCGCCGGCGAAGGTCGGAGGTGAGCTCGGGCTCGGCCGACTGGGGCGGCTCGCCGGCTCTGCCGACCGCCCGCAACAGCCCCTCCAGCTGGCCGCCCTTGCGCAGCTGCAGACCGCGGACGCGAGCGACGTCGGCGGCACTGCGGGGCCGCCGCCGGGCGACCTCGACCAGACTCGCATCCTTGACCAGCCACTGCGCCGGGATGTCGCGGCGGCGGGCCTCGCGCTCCCGCCACTCGGCGACCGCGACGAGCGTTGCCAGCTGCTCGCCGCGCAACTTGCCCCGGCCGGCCACCCGGCGCCAGGCATCGGCAGGGTTCTGAACGATCCGGGCACCCGGACCGAAGCGCTCCTCGAGCTCCTCGTCCAGCCAGGCCCGGCGGCCCAGCTCGTCCAGCCGCGCCGACAGGGCGTCGGCCGCCTCCAGCAGGTGGCGGACGTCGTCCGCCGCGTATTCGACCTGGGTCTCGGTGAGCGGCCGCCGCTGCCAGTCGGTGAAGCCCTCGTCGTGGTGCAGGCGCACCCCCAGCACCGCCTCCAGCAGCCGCTCCAGTGAGAGCGAGCCGCCGCGCCCGGCGAACCCCGCCGCCACCTGCGTGTCCCAGACGGCCCGCGGATGGACATCGTGGTGCAGCGCGAAGGCGGCGAGATCCGCCACCGCGGCATGCATCACCTTGGTCACCGCAGGATCGGCGACGAGCTCGGCCACGGGCGCCGTCGGTGCACCCTCGACCGGGTCGATGACGGCCAGCCGGTCGGCGGTCGCGATCTGGATCAGGCAAAGCGCCGGGGCATACGTGCGCTCCCAGACGAACTCCGTGTCCATCGCGCACCGGCCCTGCGCCCGGGCCTCCGTCAGTAGCGGCCCGAGCGCCTCGGCATCGGTGATCCGCTCGATCCGCATGCGGGCAGTATGGCGCAGTATGCTGGGAGCCTGTGAGCGACTGGATCGCCTGGGCGGTGCTGTGCGTCGTACTGGTGGTGCTGGAGGCCACGACGACGGCTTTCGTCGCGCTCTATTTCGCGGTGGCTGCCCTCGCGACCGCCATTCTGGCGGCGATTGGCCTGGCCTTCGGCCTTCAGCTGGCGGCCTTTGGCCTGATCGCCGTCGGCGGCCTGCTGCTGACCCGGCCGGCGCTCATACGCGCCGCCCGGCGAGGGCCGGAGCTGCGAACCGGCGTCGACGCCATGCGCGGGCAACACGGCCTGGTCACGAAGGCGATCGCCGACTTCGAGCCGGGGCTGGTGAAGGTCGGCGGCGAGCTGTGGACCGCCCGCTCCTACTTCGAGGGGGAGGAGATCCCGGAGGGCGCGAGGGTCGAGGTGGTCGAGGTGAAAGGGGTGACGGCGCTGGTGATCCCGGCACCGTCGCCGTCCATCGAGGAGCGAGGAGTCGGCGGTGGGAATTGAGATCCTGGGAGTCCTGGTGGCCCTGCTGGCCATCCTGCTGGTGGCGTCCAGTCTGCGAGTGGTACGCCAGAGCTACATCGGCATCGTGGAGCGGATGGGGCGGTTCGAGCGGACGCTGGCACCGGGCGTGCATCTGATGATCCCGATGGGCATCGACCGCCTGCGGTCGAAGGTCGACATGAAGGAGATCGTCCAGGCGTTCGCTCCCCAGCCCGTCATCACCAAGGACAACGTCACCATCGGGGTCGACACGGTCGTCTACTTCCAGGTGACGGACGCCGTCAAGGCGACCTACGAGGTGGCTCAGATGCTGGTTGCGATGGAGCAGCTGACGATCACGACGCTGCGCAACGTGGTCGGCTCGATGACGCTCGAGGAGACGCTGACCAGCCGCGACGCGATCAACACGCAGCTGCGGATCGTGCTCGACGAGGCGACCGAGAAGTGGGGCGTGCGGGTGACCCGGGTCGAGCTGAAGTCGGTCGACCCGCCGCGGGGGGTGCAGGAGGCGATGGAGCAGCAGATGCGGGCCGACCGCGCCAAGCGGGCAACCGTGCTTCAGGCCGAGGGCGAGAAGCAGTCGGCGATCCTGCGCGCCGAGGGGCTGCGCCAGGCCGCCATCCTGAGCGGCGAGGCGGACAAGAAGGCGACCGTGCTGCGGGCGGAGGGCGACCGCGAGGCGCGCGTCCTGCGCGCCCAGGGCGAGGCCGAGGCGCTGCAGAGGGTCTTCGACACCGTCCGCGAGGCCGGCATCGACCCGACCAACATGCTCGGCTACAAGTACCTCGACGTCCTGCCCGCCGTCTCGGCCGGCGACGCCAACAAGCTGCTGGTGCTGCCGGCCGGCGCCGCCGACGCGATGAGCGCGGTGGCCGGGCTGGGCGCGGCGTTCGGCCAGGGCCAGGCGACGACGCCCGAAAGGCCGGCCAGATCGTCGCGTCCGGCGGCCTCCGACCCGCCGCCGGACGAGGACGGGAAGTGAGTCCTGTGACGATCCAGCACGGCCTGGATCGCCTGTAGAATCCCGCCCGCCTGTGAACTCCGTCCTCCGACGAACGTGCACCTGGGCCTGGGGCGTGCTCACCGCCCTGATCGTGTTTGCGCTCTTCGCGGCGCCGGCGTACGCGAATCTCGCCACGCCGGAGATGCCCGACAGCACGAACGCCGACGCCATGGGCAACATCTACCGGGCCGCGCTGGGAGCCTGCATCGCCATCTTCGTGCTGGTCGGCGGCTGGCTCCTCTACACGGCCATCCGCTTCCGCACGCGGAGCGGGGCCGGGCCCATCGACCCGCCGCCGCAGACGCATGGGTCGACCCGCCTCGAGATCGGCTGGACGGTCGTCCCCATCCTCATCCTGGCCGGGCTGGCGGGCTACACCTTCGACCAGCTGGGCGCGGCAGAGAACATCTCCACGTCGCGAAACGCCATGCGCGTCGCGGTGGTCGCCCAGCAGTACAGCTTCAGCTACACCTACCCCAACGGCAAGGCACCCTCCAACCCGTCGATCCTGGTGGTGCCGGTGAACACGCCGATCGACATCTCGATCGTCTCCAAGGACGTCAACCACGACTGGTGGGTGCCGTCGCTGGCGCCGAAGATCGACGCCATCCCCGGCCAGGTGAACCACACCGGCTTCACGGCCACCCACGTCGGCACCTTCCACGGCCAGTGCGCCGAGTTCTGCGGACCCGGCCACGCCACCATGACGATCACCGTGCACGTGGTCAACAAGCCGGCCTTCACGTCGTACCTGGCGAGCCTCAAGTGAGCCTGCGATGGTGACCGAGGCCTACCCCACCCAGGCGCCGGCGGCGCCGGCAACCGGAGGCGGCGGCGGCCTGTGGTCGTGGATCAGCACCGTCGACCACAAGCGGATCGGGATCATGTACCTGATCACGACCTTCTTCTTCTTCCTGGTCGGCGGCGTCTTCGCACTCGTGCTGCGGCTCCAGCTCTCCGGCCCCTCGAAGACCCTGGTGTCGCCGGAGACGTACGACCAGATCATGACCATGCACGGGACGACGATGATCTTCCTGTTCGTGGTGCCGGTGATGGCAGGCTTTGGGAACTACCTGGTGCCGCTGCAGATCGGTGCCCGGGACATGGCCTTCCCGCGGCTGAACGCCCTCTCCTTCTGGCTGCTCCTCTTCGGCGGCATGGTCATGTACTCGAGCTTCCTGTGGACGGGGGCCGCCGACGCCGGCTGGACGTCCTACCCGCCGCTCAGCGTGCAGTCGCCCGGACACGGGCAGGATCTGTGGATCGTCGGCCTGCACATCCTCGGCATCTCCTCGTTCATCGGCGCCCTCAACTTCATCTGCACGATCCACAACATGCGGGCGCCCGGGATGCGGCTGTCGCGGCTGCCGCTCTTCACCTGGACGATCGACATGTACGCCTTCATGATCGTCGCCGCCGGGCCGGTGCTGGCGGGCGCGCTGACGATGCTGCTGCTCGACCGCAACTACGGGACGAGCTTCTACAACCCCGACCACAACGGCAACGTGCTGCTCTACCAGCACCTGTTCTGGTTCTACTCCCACCCGGTCGTGTACGTGATGGCGCTGCCCGGCTTCGGGATGATCTCGGAGATCCTGCCGGTGTTCTCGCGAAAGCCGCTGTTCGGCTACCGGGCGCTCGTCTACTCGACGGTTGCGATCGCCTTCCTCGGGTTCCTCGTCTGGGGTCACCACATGTTCGCGGTCGGGTTCAGCGAGCCGGTGCAGATCTGGTTCATGCTGGCCTCGATGTCGATCGCCGTGCCGACCGGGGTGAAGATCTTCAACTGGATCGGGACGATGTGGATGGGCCAGCTGCGCTTCGAGCCGCCGATGCTCTTCGCCGTCGGCTTCATCGGCCTCTTCCTGATCGGCGGGCTCTCCGGGATCATGCTCGCCATCTACCCGATCGACCAGCAGGTCACGGACACCTACTTCGTGGTCGCCCACTTCCACTACGTGCTGGGTACGGTGCCGGTGTTCGCGGTCATGGCCGGCCTGCACTACTGGTTCCCCAAGATCACCGGCAAGATGCTCGACCGGAGGCTCGCCGTGCAGAGCTTCTGGGTCATCTTCATCGGGTTCAACATGACCTTCTTCCCGATGCACGGCATGGGACTGTCGGGGATGCCGCGGCGCATCGCCACCTACACCAACTCGAGCTGGACGATCTACAACCAGATCGCCACCCTGGGCTCACTGGTGCTGGCGGTGGGGGTCCTGATGGTGATGTGGAACGTGCTCAGCTCGCTACGCTCCTCGCGCATCGCGCCGGGCGACCCATGGGGCGGCTACAGCCTGGAGTGGTACACGTCCTCGCCGCCGCCGCCGCACAACTTCGACAACCTGCCGCCGATCCGAAGCGAACGGCCGATGTACGACGTACGCCGTGAGCGGGCGTTGGCCCGGGAAGGAGCAGCCTCGTGATCGACAAGCCGACCGCCACCAGGAACCTGCGCCTGGGGCTCATCCTGTCCGTCCTGGGCGTGCTCATCTTCGCCGCGACGATGATCGTGGGGGTGATCGTCAGCCATGGCTGAGCCGGACGAGCACCAGGACTTCCACCTGCCGTCGCCGTCGGGCACCCCGATCGTCGTCGGCGCGGGCACGGCGCTGATCCTCTTCGGCTTCGTGCCCGACGCCCGCATCTGGCGGCTGGGCCTGGTGTCGATCGGCGTCACGATCGTGATCGGCGGCGCCTGGCGATGGCTGGTCGAGGCGATGGAGGAGTACAAGAACCTCCCCGATTAGATGCCGATCGCTACCTACAAGAGGTAGACGACCGTGTAGAGCAGGATCCACACGACGTCGACGAAGTGCCAGTAGAGCCCGGTCACCTCGAGGCCGATGTGGTCATCCGGCGAGTAGTGGCCGCGGCACGAGCGCACAAAGGCGATCGTCAGCAGCGTGCAGCCGAGGAAGACGTGGAAGCCGTGCAGCCCGGTCAGCGCGAAGAAGCCGGAGCCGAAGGCATCCGTCGACGGGGTGAAGTTCAGATTGATGTACTCGTGGATCTGCAGGCTCAGGAACGTCAGCCCCAGGAACAGCGTCAGGAAGAGGCCGAACACCAGCCCGAAGCGCTTCCCCCGGCTTGCCGAGATGAGCGCCCAGTGCATGGTGAAGGACGAGGTGATCAGGATGGCGGTGTTGATCGCCGTGCTGGCGGCCGGCACCTCGATCCCCGGCGGCGGCCAGGGGTGGTGCGTGAAGCGGATGTAGAAGAAGGCCGTGAAGAACGAGCCGAAGAGCATGATCTCCGAGCCCAGGAATATGACCATGCCCAGGAACACCGGCGAGCGCAGGAGGCTCTTGTGGTACGCGGAGACGTGCTGCTCGGCGCGGGCCGCGTGGCCATCGCCGAGCGTCGCGGCGTGGGCACTCACGTACGGCTCGCCCGGCCCGGCTCGACGTCGACGACGATGTGCTCGATTGGCAGCTTCGTGCGATCGCGCAGGCGTTCCACCAGGTCACGCCGGAGCCACCCGGAGCGCGTTTGGGGAAGCGTCGAGATGATGATCTCGGCCGGCGGGTCGGACGACTCGACCACGTCCAGGACGGCCGTGTAGGGATCCCGGTCGACCACTCGCCCGGTCGCCTCGATGCCGGCCTCGCGCAGGGCCTCGAGCGTGTGCGAGAGGCGCTCCCGAGTCTCGGCGGCAACCTCCTGCTCGTTCACCACCCAGGCGTCGGAGGGATCGTTCTGCGGGCAGATCACGGTTACCCGCGAGGGCTCGCCCGCTGCCCGCTCCTTGACCGCGGTGATCAGCTGCTCGCCGCCGACGGTCTGGTTGGCGACCACCAGAATGTGCTTGAACGAGCTCATCACGACCTCCCGCCGTTCCGGCGCCGCCAGGGCGACCGCGGCCGGCACCGGCGCCGGCTCGGGCTCCGGCTCGTGCACCGTGACGATCGCGTGCCGGGCGCCCGGATGCCCGTAGGCGTAGGGGCTGCCGACGACCTGCGGCGGCTCGTCGAAGTTGAAGACTGGCGCCGGGGTGGCCACCTGCCACTCCAGGGTGAGCGCCCGCCAGGGGTTGGCCGGCGCAGGCTCGCCCTTCCACCACGAGTACGCCATGTTGTAGACGAAGATCAGAGTCGACGCGCCGAGCACGAAGGCCCAGATCGAGATCCAGAAATTCACCGGCCCGAACTGCGCCGGATAGTCCTCGACGCGCCGGCTCATCCCCTGCAGGCCCAGCCAGTGCATCGGCATGAACGTGAAGTTCATGGCCCAGAACGTGATCCAGAAGTGCAGCTTGCCCAGCCCCTCGTCGTACATCTTCCCCGTCATCTTCGGGAACCAGTGGTAGATGCCGGCATAGATCGTGAGCACCGACCCGCCGTACAGCACGTAGTGGATGTGAGCGACGACGAAGTAGGTGTCGGAGACGTTGATGTCGACCGGCAGGACGGCCAGGAAGACGCCGGACAGGCCGCCGATCACGAACGTGAAGATGAAGCCGCAGGCGAACAGCATCGGCGTCGTCAGGTGGATGACGCCGTCCCACATGGTGGCAACCCAGGAGAAGATCTTGATGCCGGTGGGAATCGCGATCAGCATCGTCGTCACCATCATCGGCAGCCGCAGCCAGGGCGCCATGCCGGAGACGAACATGTGGTGCGCCCAGACCGTGAACCCGAGCACCCCGATGGCCACGGTCGACATCGCGATCAGCTTGTAGCCGAAGATCGGCTTTCGCGAGTGGACGGCGATCACCTCGGAGATGATCCCGAAGCCGGGCAGCATCATGATGTACACCGCGGGGTGCGAGTAGAACCAGAAGATGTGCTGGTAGACGATGACGCTGCCGCCGCCGGCGGGATCGAAGAAGTGGGTCGGGAAGAGCCGGTCGAAGAGCACCAGGAACTGCGACCCGGCGATGAACGGCGTGCCCAGCACAACGAGGGTCGAGGTGGCCAGGTTCGCCCAGACGAGCAGCGGCATGCGCCAGAAGGTCATCCCCGGAGCGCGCATGGTGACAATCGTGACGAGGAAGTTGACCGCCGTCGCGATCGACGAGGCGCCGGCGAACTGGACGCCCATGATCCACATGATCTGGCCGGCCGGGCCGTGCACGGCCAGCGGCGCGTAGTTGGTCCAGCCGGCGTCGAACGGCCCGACGAAGAACGACGAGAGCATGAAGATGCCGCCCAGCGGCAGCATCCAGAACGAGAGCGCGTTCAGGCGCGGGAAGGCCATGTCCTGGGCGCCCAGCATGAGTGGGATGACGAAGTTGCCGAGGCCGGCGAAGATCGGCACCACGAACAGGAAGATCATCAGGGCGGCGTGTATCGAGAAGAGGCCGTTGTACGTGCTGGGGGCGAAGTACTGGACGCCCGGGGTGGCCAGCTCGGCCCGGATCGCCTCCGCCAGTGCGCCGCCGACCAGGAAGAAGAAGAAGGTGGTGCAGAGGTACTGGACGCCGATCACCTTGTGGTCGGTGTTGACCTTGAAGTAGTCCTTCCAGGTGTAGGCGCCGTGGCTGGAGTGGTCCTCCTGCACCCAGCGGTGAGAGCCGATCAGGTAGCCGAACCAGTAGTCCCAGCAGCCGATGCCGATCGTGAAGCCGAGGCCGACCAGGCCCATCGTGAAGGTGTCGACCACGCCCTGCGAGTACGCCGGGTAGCCGAACAGGTACTTGCGAACAGCCATCGTCCCCAGGGCGCCGACGGCGCCGAAGAGGAGGGTCACCCAGGCGGCGCGGACGAAGCTGCCCCGCAACCAGACGCTGCGCTTGGGGCCGCCACCGCCATGGCCGTGTGCCTGCTCGTGCCCGGACAGCTCAGCGGCATGGGCAGCCATCACGTCCCACCCTTCGTCGCCAGGAGTTGCACGAGCGAGGCGATCTCGCCCTTGGAGAGCGACTGGCCGAAGGTCGTCGGCATGACCCCATTCGGATACCCGCTGACGACTACCTTGCCGGGGTTCTCAATCGAGTCGCGGATGTAGTTGTCCTCCGACTCGCCGGGCGCGTACTTGGCGGCGTCAGCGGCCAGGTTGTCCAGGTTCGGCCCGACGGTGCCGGTGGCCCCGGCGGCGGCCAGTGTGTGGCAGGAGGAGCAGTTCTGGGTGAACACCGCCTTGGCATCGACCGCGCCGCCACCCGAGGAGGGCGGCGGCGCCTTGGCCGTCCGCTTCTGCTGGGCGATCCACTGCCGGAAGCGGGCCGGGGTGACCACGTTCACGATCGATCGCATCTGGCTGTGGCCGATCCCGCACAGCTCATTGCAGATCACCGCGTAGGTGCCGATCCGGGTCGGCGTCGCCCAGACCTGGGTGACGATTCCCGGCACGGCGTCGATCTTGACCCGGAAGGCGGGCACGTAGAAGTCGTGGATGACGTCGTGCGGCGGCGACGTGACGTGGAACTCCACCTGGCGGCCGACGGGCAGGTTGAGGTACCCGGTGGTCACGTTCGCCCTGGGATAGTGAAACGTCCAGTAGAACTCCTGCCCGGTGACGTCGACGATCAGCCGGTTGGGGGCCGGCCGCTCGTTCCGGTCGAGGACGACGGTGGCGGCGATCCCGAAGCCGACCACGATCGCCAGCGGTATCAGCGTCCAGGCGATCTCCAGCACGGTGTGGCCGTGGATCGGCTTGCCGTCCGACATGTCACCCGGCTTGGCGCGGAACTTCCACATCGAGTAGATGAGGAAGGTGACCACGATCGAGAAGATGAACGACGACATGATCATCAGCCACTGGTACAGCTCGTCCTGCCGCTCCGCTTGCACGGACGCCTGCACCGGGAACCAGGAGGGCGTCACGTAGAGCAGGACGGTGCCGATGGCACCGAGGACGAGCGCGACCAGACCGACTTTGAGCGCGGACACCAGCGGCAATCTTAGGTGACTCGGGGGATGCTGGCAAAGGGAAGCGGCCGCGCTCGCCACCGGGTCTACAATCGGTGGACGATGGAGCTCTTCCTGAGCCATCTGCCGCACATCGTGCCGGCCGCGGTGGGCCTGGCCTTCCTGATCCGCTTCGGGATCGTCGCCCGCCGGTCGCCGCCAGCCGACCTGAGCGACGACGAGCTACGCACCTGGCAGGCCGGGACACACGGCCGCGGCGGCTCCTCCTCACGCGAGGTCGAGGCGAAGCAGGCGTGACGAGGCGGCGGCCACCAGCACGGTGACCGCGGCGGCGATGGCGAAGACGGCGTCGACGCTGATCACGGCGACCAGGGCGCTGGCCACGAGCGCGCCCAACGAGGCGGCGAGAAGCGCTGACATGCGCCCCGTGATGCCCACCCGCGACTGGGCGCCCGGGCCGGCGATCACCTGCCGCTCGCCGATCAGCATGGTGATGAAGAGGATCGCCGTCCCCTCCAGCAGGGCGAAGGCGACCGTGGCCTGGCCGAGCGACCCGGCGAGCGCCATGGCCACCGCGCCGACGGCGTTCGCGGCGACCGCCAGCCGCAGCCCGACCGAGGCGCCCATCCGGCGACGAACGACCGGCGCCGCCGAGCCTCCGGCCAGCCCGGCCACGCCGCCCACCGCCAGCAGCCGGCCGGCGGCCGGGCCGCCGGCGTGCAGCACCAGCCGCGTGTAGACGACGATCAGGGCGTAGAAGAGGTTGACCGCGAAGTTCCAGGCCATGCCGACACCGGTCAGGCGGCGCAGCACCGGGTGGCCGGCGACCAGCGACAGGCCCGACTGGCGCGGCCCGGCCGGGGCGTGGCCGCGGTCGGGGCCGAGGTCGGTGCGGATCAGCATGAACATCCCGACGGCGAGCAGAAACCCCACTGTCTGCACCAGGAACGCCTGCACGGGCCCCACCCAGCCGATCAGCGCGCCACCCACGGCGGGCCCGACCAGGAATCCGAGCGACCAGACGACCGAGAGCGCGGCCTGACCCTCCACGAAGTGGCCGGTTCCGACCAGCCTGGCGATCGCCCCGAAGGCAGCGGCGTCGACGAACACCCGCCCCGCCGTCACGCCCAGGCCGGCCGCGAAGATCAGCGCCACCGGAAGCCGGTCGGCCGGGCGGCCGAGCGCGACCGTCAGCGGCAGCGCCGCCGCGGCCGCCGCCTGGCCGGCGGTCGCCACGACCATGATCCGGCGGCGCGGCAGGCGGTCGCCGAGATCGCCCGCCGTGATCCCCAGGAGCACATAGGGCAGGGTGCCGATCAGGTAGGCGGCGCCGGCCAGCGTCCGCGAGCCGCCGGTGTCCAGCACCAGCCAGGGAAGGGCGACCAGGGCGATGCCGCCGCCGATCGCGTCCATCAGCTGGGCGATCAGGTAGAGCAGGCCGTCGCGTGACCGCAGGAGCGGGTTCTGGATCACTCCCAGACCGGAGCGCCGGTGCGCAGACGGAGGGACGTTCCCAGCCCGCGCACACGCGCCCCCTCGAGCACGTGCGCGGCGGCCGCCAGGTCGTCCATGGCAAGGCCCACCGGGCTGACGACGATCCGCTCGCCGGCATCCCCCCGCCCCGGATGCCGGCCGGTCACGACGTCGGCCAGTTCGACCGCGGCCGACCCGTCGGCGGGCACGATCCCCGCCTCGACCAGGCGCTGTCCGTAGCGGCCCGCGTGCGTCGACTCGTGCACCCAGTCGTCCACCACCAGCAGGTCGCAGGCGGCGTGCAGCTCGAGCGGGCCGTCCAGGCTCGAGACCAGCACCACCGTCACCCCCGGCTCCAGCCAGGCGGGCTCGAAGGTCGGTCCGACAGCCATGGTCGCCGGCACCACGACCTGGGCTCCCCGCACCGCCTGTTCTGCCGAGGCCGCCGGCCGCAGGGCGAGCCCGTCCGCTGCGTGCCGCTCGCAGAAGTGCCGGCAGCGGTCCTCCAGGGGGTCATAGACGCGCACCTCGCGAAGCGCCGGAAGTTCGGTTCGAAGCGCCGCCAGTTGCGTGTGCGCGAGCACGCCGGCGCCCAGCAGGCAGGCGACGGCGGCGTTCGGCGCAGCCAGGTGGCGAATGGCGACGCCGGTCACCGCGCCGGTCCGCATGGCGCTCACCACGGTGCCGTCCATGACCGCCAGGGGAAGCCCCGTCGAGCGGTCCGAGAGCAGCACCAGCGCGTTCGCCCGGGGCAGCCCGCGGGCCGGGTTCCCGGGCACGCTGGGAATCCACTTGAGGCCGGCCACGTCCACCTCGCCGCCGACATAGCCGGGCATCGCCATGATCCGGCCGTGCAGCTCCTCGGTGGCCGGCTCGTCGCTCCAGGTGATCGTCACCTTCGGCGGC
>DASUHT010000092.1:0-20006 GCA_036273335.1 Gaiellales bacterium
CGCTGGGCAAGCGAGGGGCCGATGCCGTCCAGCGTCTCGAGCTGCTCCAGGGTGCCCGAGTTGATCGAGACGACCGGATCGGCGGATCCGCCAGCCGCCGCGGCGACGGCCCCGGCCGCTCCCCGGCGCGGCACCACGATCTGCTCGCCGTCGGTCAGGCGGGCGGCGAGGTTGACGCTGGAGAGGTCGGCCGACCCGGTCACCCGGGCACGGCGCACGGCCTCCTCGACGCGGGCGCCGGACGGCAGCCGGTACACCCCCGGCCGGCGGACGGCGCCGGCCACGTCGACGACCACGACGGGCGGCGCCGCCGGAGCCTGCAGTGCCGGCGCGCGGCCGGCGGACGGGTACTGCTGCCCGGGGCCGGAGGACGACGAGGTGGCGTGGTAGCGCCAGCCGATGACGAGCGCCAGGACGGCCAGGCCGACGTAGAGCACGGTTCGCTGCGGGGAATCGCTGGGCATGCCGAGAGGCTCGCGGCAACGCCAGTCACGAGTCCAGTCTCTGGTGGTACCGGTTCCGCATCAAAGTGCCCACCGGTGAGAACACGGGGTCAGACCCCGGTTTCTCACGGCGAGGCGGCAGCGGCGCTCGATCAGCGCCGAAGGCTCAGCGGACGACCAGGTTGACCAGCCGGTCGGGGACGACGATCTCCTTGACGACCTGCTTCCCGTCGATGTGAGCGCGCACGTTCGGGTGCTCCCGGGCAGCCGCCAGCACCGACTCCTGGGCGGTGCCGGAGTCGACCGCCACCTCGCCCCGCAGCCTGCCGTTCACCTGCACCGCGTAGGTCGTCGTGTCGGTAATCAGCAGATCCGGGTCGGCCACCGGCCACGGCGCCTCCCACAGCCGCTCGCCGCCCATCCGCGACCACAGCTCGCAGGCGATGTGCGGGGCGTACGGGTGGATCAGCGACACCGCCGTGGCCAGGGCGAAGCGGCGCGTGTCCGGATCGGCCTGCGGCGAGTCGTGCACCTGGTTCACCAGCTCCTGGATTGCCGATTGGGCGGTGTTGAAGGCGAACCGCTCGCCGATGTCGCGGGTCACCTTGTCGGTCGCCCAGTGCGCCTTTCGCAGCAGCGCCGGGTCGCCGCCGGCCGGCCCGGGGTGCGGCGGAATCCCCGGCCCGCTCTCGGCCACCGAGTCCAGCACCAGCCGCCACAGCCGGGCCAGGAAGCGGTAGCGGCCGGCCACGCCGCCGTCGAACCACTCCGCGTCCTGATCGGCCGGGCCCATGAACAGCGTGTACAGGCGCACCGTGTCCGCCCCGTACTGGGCAACCATCGGATCGGGGGTGATCACGTTGCCCTTCGACTTCGACATCTTGGCGCCCTTGAAATGGATCATCCCCTGGGTGAACAGATTCGCGAACGGCTCCGTGAAGCCGACGTAGCCAAGGTCGTACAGCGCCTTGGTGAAGAAGCGCGCGTACATCAGGTGCAGGATCGCGTGCTCGACGCCGCCGATGTACTGGTCGACCGGCAGCCAGGCGTCCACCGCCGCCCGGTCGAACGGCGCCCGCGCGTTTCGCGGGTCGGCGTAGCGCATGTAGTACCAGGAGGAGTCGACGAACGTGTCCATGGTGTCGGTCTCGCGACGGCCCGGCCCGCCACAGGCCGGGCAGGACACGTTCACCCAGTCCTCGGCGGCGGCCAGCGGCGAGCGCCCCTTGGGCGCATAGTCATCCACGTGCGGCAGCTCCACCGGCAGCTGGTCGTCGGGGACGGGGACGATACCGCAGCCGTCGCAGTGGACGACCGGGATCGGGCAGCCCCAGTAGCGCTGACGTGACAGCAGCCAGTCGCGCAGGCGATAGGCGACGGTCGCCTCGCCCAGACCACGCTCGTCCAGCCAGGCGACGATGGCGGCCGATCCCTCGTGCGCCGGCATGCCCGTGAACTGGCCCGAGTTGACCAGCACCTCGTCATCGGTGTGTGCGACGAACGGCGCCGACTCGTCCACCTCGCCGTTCCGCGGCGCGATCACCTGGCGCACCTGCAGGCCGAACGCCTGGGCGGCCTCGAAGTCCCGCTCGTCGTGGGCCGGCACGGCCATGATGGCGCCGGTGCCATATTCCATCAGCACGTAATCGGCGACCCACAGCGGTATCCGCTCGTCGTTCACCGGATTGATCACGTGACGGCCCGTGAAGACGCCGGTCTTCTCCCGCGCCCCCGCGCGCTCCACCTCGGAGCGAGCCGCGGTCTGGGCCACGTACTCGGCCACCGCCGCCTCGTGCTCGGTGCCCCGGGCGAGCGCCGTGGCCAGGTGGTGCTCCGGCGCCATGACGAAGAACGTTGCCCCGAACAGCGTGTCCGGCCTGGTCGTGAACACCGGCAGCTCGATGTCGTCGCCGTCCACCCGAAACATGACCCGGGCGCCGTTCGAGCGGCCGATCCAGTTGCGCTGCATGGTGACCACGCGCTCCGGCCAGCGAACGTGCGCCAGGTCATCCAGCAGCCGGTCGGCGTAGTCGGTGATCTTGAAGAACCATTGCTCCAGCGTGCGCGCCTCGACCTCGCTGCCGCAGCGCTCGCAGCGGCCGTCGATGACCTGCTCGTTGGCCAGCACGGTCTGGTCGACCGGGCACCACTTCACGGACGCCGACTGCCGATACGCCAGGCCAGCCTCCAGCAGCCGCAGGAAGATCCACTGCGTCCAGTGGTAGTAGTCGGGCTCGGCTGTCGACAGCTCGCGCGTCCAGTCGATCGACCACCCCATCCGCTGCATCTGGCCGCGGATGGCGGCGATGTTCTCGCGGGTCAGATCCGCCGGATGGCGGCCGGTCTTGATCGCCACGTTCTCGGCGTTCAGGCCGAACGCGTCGTAGCCCATCGGGTGCATCACGCGGTCGCCGTGGCGGCGCCGGAACAGCGTCACCACGTCTCCCATCGTGTAGTTCTTGACGTGGCCCATGTGCAGCTCGCCGGAGGGGTAGGGCAGCATCTCGAGGACGTAGACCAGCCTCGAGGTATCGTCGCCCGGCGACGGGTTGGCCGTCTCGAAGACGCGCTCCCGTTGCCAGACCTCCTGCCAGCGCGCCTCCACGGCGGCCGGGTCGTAGCGTTCCATCTCCCCTCCTTCCACGGCTCGTTTGCGGATAACGCATCTTAGTGAGCGGGTCACCGGCCGATCGCCGGGCTAGCGTTTGCGGGCGTGACGGAGCCCGTCAACTGGCTCGACCTGCTCGATCCCGACCGCCCGCAGATCGAGCAGGCGGTTGACGTCGAGCTGCATCCCCGTGCGCGCGACCAGCTGCTCGCCCCGGGAAGCCACGAGGACGACGCTCCGCGGCCGGCCCTGGAGAGCCACGGCAGCTACATCTTCGGCGTGTTTCTGATCGCCGTGGTCGACGCCGCCGGCGACCGGGTGTACGACCAGGAGGTCGACCTCGTGCTCACCCATGACCGGGTCGTCACCGTGCGCAAGACACCACCGGACGGCGACCCCTTCGACTGTCAGGCGATTCACGACATGCACGGTGCCGGCCACGTGCGATCGCCGGGGATGATCGCCTACCACCTGATGGACGAGGTGGCGGAGCGCTTCCTCGACCTGACCGACGCCATCAACGAGGAGATCGACGAGCTCGAGGACCACGTCGAGGACTGGCCGTCCAACCGTGTCCGGCGGCGGTTGACCGGCCTCCGCCATGACCTGCTGCGCGTCCGCCGCACGCTCACCCCGACCCGCGACGCCGCCCGCCGGGTCGTCGACAACCGCATCGAGCTGGACGGCGACGAGGTCTTTGACCGCGACCTGGAGCTGCATTTCGCCGACGCCTACGACAAGCTGCTTCGAGCATCCGAGGCGCTCGAGCTCTCACGCGACCTGGTCGCCGGTGTGCGTGACTACCATCAGGCGAAGGTCGCCAACGACCAGAACGAGGTCATGAAGCGGCTAACCGTGATCGCCTCGCTGCTGCTCGTGCCGACGCTGATCGTGGGCATCTACGGCCAGAACTTCGAGGACATCCCGGAGACCCGCTGGCACTACGGCTACGGCTTCTCGTGGGCGCTGATCATCGTGACGACGGTGCTTCAGCTCTGGTACTACCGGCGAAAGCGCTGGATCTAGCGGGCTGATGGCGGCGCGGCGGGACGGCTGGAACGAGCAGCGCAATCGTCTTCCCATCGAGCGTAACGTCCAGTGGCGCGCCGCCGACGTACTCCAGGTATGGCCGTGACGCTGATCGCCGTCGCCGCCGTCGCCGGCCTGGCGACCTTCCTCTCGCCTTGCGTGCTGCCGGTGATTCCGGTCATCGCCGCAGCCTCCTCCACCGGCGGGCGGCGGCGGCCGATCGGGATCGCGGTCGGCCTCTGCACCGCCTTTGTCGTATTTACGCTGACGGCCTCGCGATTGCTCTCGGCGCTCGGCCTTCCTCAGGACCTCCTGCGAAACCTGGCCATCGCCCTGCTCGCCCTGGTCGGCGCGATCCTGCTGGTGCCGCCGCTCGGCGATCTCGTCGGGCGAATCTTCCAGCCGCTGGCGCGGGCCGCCGGCGCGCGGGCCGGCTCGGGAGACGGATTCTGGTCGGGAGTCGCCCTGGGCTCGGCGCTGGCGCTCGTCTGGACGCCATGCGCCGGGCCGATCCTGGCCGCCATCACCGTCGTCTCGGCCGAGCATCGGGTCTCGCTCGAGCTCGTCCTGATCACCATCGCCTACGCGCTGGGGGCGACCGCCCCGCTCTTCCTGCTGGCGCTGGCGGGCAACCGGGCCGCCGCCCGGACGGCACGCCTTCGCCGCTCCGGCCCACTGCTCCGCCAGGCGGCGGGCGTCGTGCTGGTCGCCGCGGCCTGGCTGTTCACGACCGACCTGCCGACCAACCTCGCGGCCAGTGTCCCGGGGTACGTGGACTCGCTGCAAAACGTGGAGCGCTCGGCCTCAGTCCACCACGACCTCCAACACCTGACGATCACCGGCAATGCGTCCGCCTCGGCGCTCGCTGCCGGCGACTCGCCGGACGCGCTTCGAAACTACGGCAAGGCGCCGGGCTTCGCCGGGATCAGCGACTGGATCAACACGCCCGGCGGGCGTCCGCTCAGCCTGCAATCGCTGCAGGGCAAGGTCGTCCTGATCGACTTCTGGACCTATTCCTGCGTGAACTGCATCCGCACCCTCCCCCACCTCAAGGCGTGGTATGCCCGCTACCACCGGGCGGGCCTGGTGATCGTCGGCGTGCACACGCCCGAGTTCCCCTTCGAGCGTGTCATCAGCAACGTCCAGCGGGCTGTCGGCGAGCACGGGATCCGCTACCCGGTGGCGATCGACAACGACTACGACACCTGGAACGCCTGGGGGAACGAGTACTGGCCGGCGGACTACCTGATCGACCGCAACGGCGACGTGCGCGACGCCCACTTCGGCGAGGGCGCCTACGGCCAGACCGAGAGTGCCATCCGAACCCTCCTCCACGAGCCGGCGTCGGCGCCCCGGGCGACGGTGCGGCATCCGGTGGCCGCCTCGCGGCTGGTCGCCACGCCGGAGACGTACCTGGGCTCCAGCCGTGGCGTCGCCTACACGCAAGCCATCCACCACGGCACCTGGTTCGTCTACACGAGGCCGCGCGTGGTCGGCCAGAACGCGGTCGAGCTGGGCGGCCGCTGGCAGGTGCTCGGCGAGCGGATCGTCGCCGGCCGAAATGCCACGCTCTCCTTCCGTTACACGGCGCCGCGCATCTACCTCGTGGCCGCTCCCGGCGACCGCCCGACCACCCTGCGGGTGTCGGTGGACGGACGCACGCCGCGGCCGCTGCGCATCCCCGACGACGACCTCTATCAGCTGGCCGACCTGCCGACTCCCGGGCCCCACCTGCTGCACCTGACGGTGCCCGCCGGGACGAGTCTCTACTCGTTCACGTTTGGCTAGCGGAAAATCTGTCGCGGCACTCCGCGGAGCAGAAATAGTGGGTGTGCCCCCGCACGTCCAGGCGCAGCGCCCGTGCCCGATCGACGGTCATCCCGCAGGTGGGGTCCGTCGCCCCGCGGCGCATGGTCAGGCCGAATAGCGCCGCGAACACGATCAGCCCCAGGACATTCAACACCAGTTTGTAGTCGAGGCCAACGGTGCCGAACACCTGCGCGCGATCGGGCCGGCTGGACGGAACGAGCCCCAGCCGGTCGAACACGGCCTCGACGATCAGCGCCGCCGCTGCCATCGTCAGGAAGAGCAGCGCGGTGATCCGGGCGGCGAACCGGGTGCCGTAGTACTTGCGATAGATGGCGATGATCGGAAGCACGATCAGGTCGGCGAAGAGGAAGGCGAGCACGCCCCCGAAGCTGATCCCGCCTGACCAGAGCACCGCCGCCAGCGGGACGTTCCCGACCGAGCAGACGAAGCTCGCGACGGCGATCAGGATGCCGGCGACGACGTTCCAGACGGCGGCCAGGGCGCCGCTTCGGTCGGTCATGAACAGGCTCGACAAGGCATCGTTTCCGAGCAGCCCGACAAAGCCGGCGAGCAGGAACCCGGCACAGATCTCCTTCCAGAGCATCTGCCAGTCGCCGCGGAAGTTGTGCGCCACGTCCGACCATGCGTCGATCGACAGCAGCCGGCGGGGCAGTGGCATCGCATCCCCGGCCATCTGGTGCTGGTGGCCGGTGTCGGCCTCCTGCGCGTGCCGGCGCGCCTGCCGCTCCAGCGGGTCAGGCACCAGCACTCGCATGAGCAGCGCGACCAGCACGATCATCACGATCCCGCCCAGGTACTCGGCGACCGTGAACTGCCACCCGATGAGCACCCAGAGGACGAGCCCGAGCTCCCAGACGAGGTTGGTGGACGCGATCTGGAAGGAGAACGCCGAGGCGGCCGAGGCGCCCTTCTGGAAGAGCGACTTGGCGATCGCCACCGCGGCGTAGGAGCACGACGACGAGGCCGCGCCGAGGCCGGTGGCAAGGGCGATCGGCCGGGCGCCGCCGCCGGACATGGCCGACTCCACGCGCTCCCGCGGCACCCAGGCCTGGACGATCGCGGAGATGGCAAAGCCGAGGACGAGCGCCCACCAGACCTCCCACGCCATCAGCAGCGCGTCGCCGACGGCGGTCGCGATCTGCGAGACGACGCCTCCCACCTACGCCGCCAGCAGGCGCTCACCGGCCGGGGTGAGCCGGTACATCACCATCTTGCCTTCCCGGCGGGCGTCGACCAGGCCGGCCGCACGAAGGATCTTCATGTGGTGCGAGACGAGGTTCTGGGGACGCTCGACGACCCACGAAAGGTCGCAGACGCACAGCTCGGGCGAGTCCACCAGCGCGCGCGCCAGCGCCAGTCGGGTCGGGTCGCCGAGGGCGCCGTAGCGGGCCGCCGCCGCCTCGGCCTGGGCGGTCGGGAGCCGGTCCCGGCGAAGCGCGGCGCCTGTCCGGCGATCGATATGCAGAAGCTCTGCGTGCGAGGACATGCCAACATCCTAACATTCGTTGATCTGTTTCTGCGTGCCGCTCCCCCCGCTCATGTTTGCGCCTGATCATTGCCGTTGCTATATTTCGTATACGAACTATCCATACACGAACTGGACGCACCGAAATGGTCTCGACACGAACGAAAACGAAGACTGAACTGGCGACCGAGCTGACGTCGGCGATTCACCGCATCGTCAAGGTCAGCAAGCGCGCCATGCGCGCCGACCTCGACCGGATCGGGCTGACACTGCCGCAGGCGATCGTCCTGAACGCGCTGGCGTCCGGCCGGCGGATGTCGGCCCGCGACCTGGGCCGGGAATGCGACATGCTTGCCTCGACCGCGACCGGCGTCGTCGATCGACTGGAGCAGCATGGCCTGGTCCATCGTGAGCGCGACGCCGACGACCGCCGGGTCGTCTGGATCGACCTGACGGCCGAGGGGCGCGCGCTGCAGGAGTCACTGCCCCAGTTCGGGACGCACTTCGCCCGGGCGCTGCAGGTGCTGCCGGCCCGCGAGCTTGAGCAGATGATCGAGGCGGTGCACCGCGCGGCCGCCGTGCTGGAAGAAGAGGAAGGACGCTGATGCCCGCAATCACCGAACAGAACCGCAAGTGGTGGACCCTGGCCGCGATGTGCTTCGCGCTGTTCATGGTCATGCTCGACAACACGGTCGTGAACATCGCCCTGCCGGCAATCGAGAGCCGCTTCCACGCGTCGATCTCCAACCTCTCCTGGACGGTCAACGCCTACACCCTGGTGTTCGGCGTGCTCCTGGTCACCGGCGGCCGCCTGGGCGACGTGTTCGGGCGCAAGCGGATGTTCCTGGCCGGCATCGTCGTCTTCACGCTGGGCTCGATCGGCGCCGGGCTGTCGCAGTCGATCGCTGAGCTGATCGTGTTTCGCGGCATCCAGGGCGCCGGCGCGGCCTTCCTGATGCCGGGCTCGCTGTCGATCATCACCAACACCTTCCAGGGCCCCGAGCGCGGCCGCGCGCTCGGCCTCTGGGCAGGCATCTCTGGCATGGCGCTGGGGATGGGCCCGGTGCTCGGTGGCCTGCTGGTCGAGAAGGCCGGCTGGGAATGGATCTTCTTCCTGAACGTGCCCGTTGCCCTGGTGGCGATCCCCGTCACGCTGTACGCCGTCGAGGAGTCTCGCGACGAGTCGGCCAGTCGGCGAGTCGACGTGTCCGGCATCCTGACGCTGTCGGTCGGGCTGGGAGCGCTCGTGCTCGGGCTCGTCCAGTCGAACGACTACGGCTTGACGTCAGCGCACACGCTGATCGAGTTCGCCATCGCCGCCGTTGGCCTGGTCGCCTTCGGCCTGCTCCAGTGGCGGCAGCGGGAGCCGATGCTCGACCTCGGCTTCTTCCGCGACCGCACCTTCAACGCCGGCAACGTGACCGCGTTCCTGGTCAGCTTCTCGATGTTCGCCACGTTCTTCTTCATCACCCTCTACATGCAGCAGGTGATTGGCCTTTCGGCCCTGGAGACGGGCGTTCGCTTCCTGCCCATGACGCTCCTGATCATCGTCACGGCACCGATCGCCGGCCGGCTCTCCGACCGCTACGGATCGCGCGGCCTGCTGACGATCGGGATGGCGCTGGTGTCGGCATCGCTTCTACTGGAGTCCCGGATCACCGACGGCTCCGGCTACCTGACGCTGCTCCCGGCCTTCATCGTTGGCGGCGTCGGGATGGGCATGACGATGTCGCCGATGACCGCGGCAGTGATGGGCTCGGTCGATCGCGCCAAGGCGGGCGCCGCATCCGGGGTTCTCTCGATGACGCGGATGATCGGCGGCGTCTTCGGCGTGGCAGCGCTGACCGCGATGTTCGACCACCTGTCGGCGAACCGGGCGGCGGCCGGCTTCGGCGGCCACGACGTCTTCATCTACGCGCTCTCGCACTCGCTGCGCTACTCGGCCGCATTCGCGCTGACCGGCGCCTTCGTCGCCTGGTTCTTCATCCGCAGCCACCACGCCGAGCCCGAGGAGGACACGGTCCCGGCGGCCGCCTTCGAATCGGTCGCTCTCGAGAGCGGCGACTGAATCCCCGTGCCGGGGGATATCGCATCGCTCCCGGCACGGCTAGCTTGAGAACACGGCGCCGCCCCCCCACTGCGCCAGCCGCGGAGCCCCCTCCACCGCGGCACCCAGATGCCCCCGTGCCCATCCGTCCCTTTCCCACGTCGGTCGGCGATCGCTCGCTGATCGAAATCCAGCCCGACCTGTGCGGCCGCCCGGCTCCACGGCTGCGCGGGTCGGCGCTGGAGGTCGCAGACGTCATCCTCGCCCTGCGCGACCACGACGACTCGCCGTCCAGGGCGGCTGATGCACTTGGCCTCTCCACGACAGACGTCCTGACCTGCGTCCACTACCACGAGCTGAATCCGCGGGTCGTGGACGAGCGGATCGCCGTCTGCGACTTCAGCCACCTCGGCCGCCCCGGCGACCTGGTCTGGCACTCTGACTGATCCGCGCCGCCCGGCGCCGGCCGAGTCGCACGACGAGCAGGCAGACGAGCCCCGCCACGACCGCTGCACCGACGACCAGCTGGGCTCGGTGGAGCGCGTCCAGCACCTGATCGAGGTTCGCCCAGAAGGTGTGGCCGAGCAGCGCGAAGCAGGACGCCCAGAGCCCCGCGCCGACCACGTCAGCCGCCAGGAAGCGGCGCGTCGGCATGCCCGCCGACCCGGCCAGAAGCGGTGCAAACGCGCGCACGACGCCGACGAACCGCCCGACCACGATCGCCGCCACGCCGTGCCGCTCGATGATCGATCGCACCCTGGCGGCCTCGGCCGGCCGGCGCCGCTCCAGGCGTTCGCCGACCCCGCCGGCGCCCAGCCGCCGGCCAACCGCAAACGCGGTCGAGTCGCCGGCAACGGCCGCCGCCCAGACGACGGCGATCGTCCAGGTCAGGTCGATGGCGCCGGTCGCCGCCAGAGCGCCGGCCGCGACCACCGCCACCTCGCCGGGGACGAACAGCCCGACCAGCGCCGCCGTCTCGAGGTACGCCAGGGCGCCGACCAGCGGGTACGCCCAGCCGCCCAGCGATGCTCCGCTCTCGGTCAGAAGCGAGGTCAGGTCCGACATCCCGGGCTCACCACCGCGTCAGGGCGAGGACACCGTCGGCCCGGTCGAGCGCCCGCGCCGCCCGGCCCTCGACCGGCGTGATCTCGGCGGCGCCGTCCAGAGCCAGCTCGATCAAGCGCTCCGCCGGGTCGATCCGCAATCCGGCCTCGACGATGGCACCGCCTGGCCAGCGCAGGTAGTCGCGATCCTCGTCGAACACCAGATGGGCAACACGGCCGGCGGCGAACGCCCTGGCGGTCGCCTCGATTCCGAGCACGGCCTCGCTGCCATGCTCGGCGGCATGCATCGCGCGGGTTACGAGCGCCATCTCACAGAAGCGCTGGGCCTCGGCCAGTTCGACGCCGACCGCCTCGTCACTGCCACCGTCGATCGCCGCCAGTGCGCGGCGGGCGACGAAGACATGGCAGCCCGGGACCGGCGGATCGAGTCCGATCAGCTCACCCGCCAGCTGCGGGTCGCCCGCGACCAGCAACCTCCGCCAGCCGCGCACGCGGGCGACGTCGCCGATCCGGCGCGCGGTCGACGCGCGCGATCCGCCGGCCCGGACGATCGCCGGCTCGCCGATCTCCTCGACGACCCCGGCGTGCCAGTCCAGCAGGCGCAGGACGCGTCCACGGACGAGCGCCAGTCCGGCCGGACGACCCTCGTCGAGTGCCGCCACCAGCGGCCGCACGTAGCCGGTCGGCTCGAGGACGGCGGTCGTGCGCACGGGCATCGCGGTATCGAACTCCCAGATCTCGTCGCCGGACATGCCGGCGAACATCGCCCGGCCGCGGCGTCCGGGCCTGGTGACCATGTCCAGGAGCGCTGGACGGACGTGGGCGAGCGCGCGATCAAGCGCGTCCGCCAGCTCATCGGTCGCGGTGCGGGCGACCGACGCCTCCAGGCTGCGCAGCCGCTGTCCCGCCACCACCGCGGCTGCCAGCGCATTCGCACCGCCCGGCTCACCGACGTCGACGTAGATCGAGAGCACGCCCAGCGGGTCGGCGAGGCCGTCTATGGTGCGCAGGGTTTCGCGTTTCGGAAGCATGGTCGGTCCTTTCCTTCGGGGGAACGGCAGGTGAAGCCGGGGCAGGTGCGGGTACCCGCAGCAGGGAGAGCGCGATCGCTGCGCCGACGATGGCCGCGATCGCGGCCAGGGTGAGCCCGATCGGTGGGTCGTAGATACCGGCGGCGGCCATCTTCGCCCCGACGGCGATCAGCACGAGGCCGAGTCCCGCGTTCAGGTACGCGAACCGGGCCATCATGCCCTCGAGGACGTCGTAGAGCGCGCGCAGGCCGACGAGCGCCATGGCGTTCGCCGCGATGACGAGGAACGGGTCTCGGGTGACCGCCAGGATGGAGGGGATCGAGTCGACGGCGAAGATCAGGTCGGTGACCGCGACCGCTGCCATCACCACGACCAGTGGGGTCAGCTGCAGGCGGCCGCCTCTTCGCACGGCCAGCCGCCCGCCGGCGTAGGCGCGCCCGATCGGGAGGCGCCGCCGAGCCAGGTCGAGGATCCGGCTCGGCTGCGCATCGTGATCGCCGGCCGGCCGCCGTGCGATGCGGGCGCCGGTGACGATCAGGAACGCCGCGAACACCCATTCGACCCAGTGCGCCGCATCAAGGACGACGACGCCGGCGGCGATCATCGCGGCCCGCAGCACGAGCGCCAGCACGATCCCCCAGGCCAGCGCGAAGCGGCGGCTCGCCGCCGGGACCGCCAGCATCTGGAACACCAGGGCCAGCACGAAGACGTTGTCGATCGAGAGCGTGCGCTCGATCAGGTAGCCGCTCAGGTACTCGCCGGCCGGCGCCGCTCCGGCCCACAGCCAGACCACACCGGCGAATCCGGTGCCGACGATGGCCCAGAGCACGCTCCAGGCGATCGCCGAGCGCAGCCTGGGGCGGCCCGCCGGGCGGCGGCCGGCGCGCAGGTCGATCAGCAGCATCACCGCGACGGCGGCGGTGAAGGCGATCCATTGCCACAGCTGGACGGTCACGCACGACTCCTTCGGCAGACGACACGCGCCGAAGGTCTCTTCCGCCCTGCTCAGGCCCGCATCGCCGGGCCGCGAGGGCCGTCATGACGACGATGCTGCGAGGGAATACTCCCCTTCGTGAGTCGACCGTAGCATGGGCGGGCAGGCACACGACGGACGGCCCACATCCGCCTCCAACGTTCGGCGGTCAGCCGCGCAGCTCGTCCAGCGGCCGCCGTGGCGGCGGATCCCAGGCCAGCAGCCGGTGCGCGCGCTCGCCGCTGATCCGGTGGTCGCGGGTCAGCGCCTCGGCGACCGCGGGACCGAGCTCGGCGGCCGCCTCGGCGATTGGCCAGGCGGCGGGCGGCTGCCGGAAGCCGCGGCCTGCCGTTGCCGCCGCCGCCAGCTCGCGTACCCGCCGCGGCTCGCCGTGGACACCGTTCCAGAGCGTGCCGGCGGGCGCCGCGCCGAGTGCCAGGACGTACAGCTCTGCCAGGTCATCCACGTGCACGAGCGTCCAGTGATTGTCGCCGTCGCCGACGTGCCGGGGGCGCCCACCGGCCGCCATCTCGGCAAACTGGTTGAGCGGCCCGCCGCCGCGACCGTAGACCATGCCGGGACGGATCACGATGGTGCGGACGTCCGGCGCCGCCGCCAGGAGCTCCGCCTCCAGCGGCGGCCGCCAGGCGTACACCGGCACCGGGTCGGTGGGCGAGTCCTCGTCCAGCAGGCCGTCCGCGGGGGCGCTGCCGTAGACCCAGCAGCCGCTGGTATAGAGCAGCGGCTTGCCACTCCCGGCGAGTGTGTCCAGGAATGCGCGCGTGACCGCCCTGTCGACCTCGGCCAGGTCCCGGTCCTGGGTGGCAGCCGTGTGCACCACAGCGTCAGCCTCGCCCGCGAGCTCGGCCAGCCGCGACGGATCGTGCAGATCGGCGCCGACGACCTCGTAGCCCGCCGACCGGAGCCGGGCGGCGCCGGCATCGCTGCGGGCGATCGCCACGACCCGCCGGCCGGCTCCGGCAAGCGCCTCGGCGACGGCACCGCCGATGTATCCGGTGCCTCCGGTGAGCAGGACCCGCATGCCGCCAGTATCGCCGATCCGCTCATGGCAGCCGCCGCCCCGCTGCCGCTTCCTCGGAGAGGCGGCCGACGGCGTCAGCAGCGTCCAGCACCACCTGGCCGCCTGCCGCCCGTGATTGCCGCAGGACGACCCGGCCGTCCGCCGCCTCCCGGCGTCCGACGATCAGCTGGTAGGGCACCCGGTCGGCCTCTGCCTGGCGGATCCGGCCGCCCAGCGGGCCGTCCAGCATGATTGCCGATCGGATCCCGGCAAGATGCAGACGTCGGTGCAGGGCGTCCGCCGCCGGCCGTTCGGCTGCGCCGATCGGCAGCACACGCGCCTGCAGGGGCGCGAGCCAGAGCGGGAGCAGCCCGTCGCAATCCTCGAGGAGGACGGCGAGGAACCGCTCCAGCGAGCCGAGCAACGCCCGGTGGATCATGACCGGCCGGGCCTCATCGGCCTGTGCGGCGCCGCGGTAGCCGCGGTAGCGGAGGTCGAACCGCTCCGGCAGCACGTAATCGACCTGGATGGTGCCGAGCTGCCAACGCCGGCCCAGCGAGTCGCGCACGTGCAGGTCGATCTTCGGGCCATAGAAGGCCCCCTCGCCGGGCCGCTCGACCGCGGCCAGGCCGGCGTTGTCGATCGCCCGGCGCAGGTCCCCTTCGGCGCTGTCCCAGAGCGCATCCGAGCCGTGCCGCACCGCCGGCCGCAGCGATAGCTCGTAGTCGGCCGCCAGTCCGAAGTGACCGTACACGGCCTCGGCCAGGCGCAGGCAGCCTGCGATCTCCGAGGCCACCTGGTCCGGCGCAGCGAAGATATGGGCGTCGTCCTGGACGAATCCGCGCAGCCGCAGCAGGCCCTGCAGCCCGCCCGACTGCTCGTTGCGGTGACAGCATCCGAGCTCGGCCAGTCGCAGCGGCAGCTCGGCGAGTGTCCGCGGCCGGCGCAGGTAGTAGGCGCAGTGGGCGGGGCAGGCGACCGGCTTCAGCGCCAGCCCGCCGTCGACCTGGTAGAGGCCGTCGAATTTCTCGGCGTGGCCTGATCGCTGCCAGAGCTCCTCTCGCCAGAGCAGCGGGCTTCGCACCTCCTGGTAGCCGTGTTCGCCGACCAGGCGGCTGACGAACGCCTCCAGCTCGCGCAGGACGATCAGACCTGGCGGCTCCCAGAAGACCTGGCCCGGGGCCAGCCGGGGAACGTGGAAGAGCCCGAGCGCCCGGCCGATCGCCCGGTGGTCGGGTGCCGGCGAACGCGCCTCGAGTGGGTCGAGATTCTCCATTTCCGTGCTCCTTTCGTATGCGGGGAGCCGGCGACCACGAGACGGGCATCAGACGGCAGGCAGGGCCCGAGCCGCCGGCCAGAACCGCTCGCCGGCGACGTGCCCGGCGAGCCTAGGCCGTCGTGGTCGTGCTGGAGATCGCGAGCAGGCCGGCGCATCCCGGCCCCATGGATCGGGCCAAATACCGATGCGGGTGCTCGCTCATCGCTCTCAGAGTAGCAACCGGCAGGCGCTGTGTCGCGGTTAGCCTTTTGTAAGGGCCGCATACTCGGCCCATCCGCGCGCTCGCGTCGCGCAGGCGGGGCAGCTGCCGCAGCCGTAGCCCCAGGCATGCAGCGCTCCCCGCTCACCCTCGTAACAGGTGTGGGTCTCGGTGCGAATCAGCTCGACCACGCCGAGCTCCTCGGCCAGCGTCCAGGTGCCGGCCTTTGTCAGATGCAGTAGCGGCGCGTCGATCGCGAACTCCGGGCAGTCCATGCCGATGCGGATGGTCTGCTCCAGCGATTCGACGAACTCGGGCCGGCAGTCCGGGTAGCCGGCCTCGTCGGTCGAGCAGACTCCGGCGACCAGCGTCTCGAGCCCGCGGGGAATGCCGTAGGCGGCGGCCAGGCCGAGAAAGATGATGTTCCGGCCGGGCACGAACGACGAGGGGAGGCCGCGCCGCTCGGCGTAGGCGTGACCGGTTCCGGCGGCGTCGAGACGGCTCTCGATCGCCGGGTTGGTGAGGCTTCCGCCGGCCAGTTGCGACAACGCGTCGACCGGCAGCACGACCTGCTCGATGCCGGCCCGCGCAGCCAGCGCGGCCGCGCACTCGAGCTCGACCCGGTGCCGCTGGCCGTAGTTGAACGACACCGCGTGCACCGGGTGGTACCGGCGGACCGCGTAAAAGAGACAGGTGGACGAGTCCTGGCCGCCGGAAAGGCAAACGACGGCGCCACTCACGGATAGCTGCTCGCAGCCTGGACCGCGATCCCGCCGCGCGCGTTGAACTTGACCGTCACAGTCAGGGTGACCGGGTCGAGCGCGGCGACCAGGTCGTCGCGCATTCGCGTCGCCAGGTGCTCGTGGAAGATCCCCTCCTCGCGGAATGTCTCCAGGTACAGCTTGAGGCTCTTCGTCTCGACGGCCCGCTTGCCGGGCCGGTACTCGATCGTGATCGTCGCCCAGTCGGGCTGGCCGGTGATCGGGCAGCGGCAGGTGAACTCGCCGCAGTCGAGCGTGATCACCTGCGTCGGATCGTCGATCGGGAACGCCTCGATGCGGCGGTCAGGCTGGGCGTCGGGGTTGCCCAGCTTGGTCAGTTGGATGGTGTCGTCGGACGGCATCAGCGGCCTTTCTCGTGTCCCCAGGCGATCACGTGCAGCTGGGGCAGTATCGTCGCGTCGGTCATCGCCGGATCGCCTGCAGCCCGCTCGCAGAGCCACCGGTAGCGCTCGCCGAGCAAGCTCAGCGTCTCGGTGTGCGACTCCCCGGCGCGCGGCGGCGAGGTGCCGCAGGACAGGTGGAACGGTAGCGCGGGCCAGCGCTCGTGGAAGTCGCGCGCCCACTCGTAGTCCGCCTCGTCGAAGACCACGATCTTGAGCACCACCCGCGCCGGCGCGGCGGCCGCCCGGTCGAGGAAGGCCGCCGTCTCGGCGGCGTGCTCGGGCGAGGCCATCTCGCTGGACGGCGGCTTGGGACTGACCGTGAGCAGGTCGACCCGGCCGAGCCAGCCCCGCCAGACGCTGCCCTGGGTCTCGATCGCCACCCGCCGGCCGGCGACCTGAAGGGCCGAGACCAGGTCGTCCAGCTCGAGCAGGGCGGGATTCCCACCGGAGAGGGTGACCCAGGACGCCCCGATCCCGTCCAGCGCCTCCAGCACCTCGTCGCCGGTCATCCGCGGCGCCTCACGCACCGCCTCCGGCAGGACGGCATGCAGGGAGTCGCACCAGGAGCAGCGGTAGTCGCAGCCGCCGAAACGGACGAACGCGGTCGGGACGCCGGCCAGAGCGCCCTCGCCCTGGACGGTCGGCCCGAACACCTCGACCACCGGGAAACGGATCACCCCCGGATTGTGGCCGACGACGACGGCGTCTCCCAGACCGTCACCTCGAAGACCGGCAGGCCGCTCTCGGCGAGCCTCGCGAACAGCCAGGATGCGATGTTCTCGGCCGTCGTCGGCAGGAACTGCTCGGGCATCGTCTCGTTCAGGTGGCGATGGTCGACGAGCGGCTCGACCTCCCGCTCCCACCACCGCGAGATCTCGAAGAAGTCCAGCACCATGCCGTCGTCCGGGCTTCCCGGCGACCGCTTCACGTCACCCTGGAAGCACAGCTCGGCCTCGTAGGAGTGGCCGTGCAGGCCGCGGCACTTGCCCGCGTGGTCGGGCAGGGAATGGGCCGCATCGAAGCGGAACCTCTTGCGGATGACGGCGCGCATGGTGGTGGCAGGGTATCGCGGTCGCCGTGCATGTAAACGCCGGTTAAGGACCTTGTGAGAATCGATCCGGCGAGCTTGAAAACCTGCCTGAGACCCACATGATGAGCAGCATGCTCCAACACCGAAAGCTGTTCCCAGCGATCCTCGCGATCGCCCTGCTCGGTACCGCCGCGCTGGCCAGCCAGGCCTCGGCCGCGGTCACCGGGCTCTCGTCCCCGGCAGCGGCCTCGGGGAAGTTCACGCACCAGGTCTTCTACCAGCAGTTCAGCCATCCACTAAAGCCGCACACGTGGACGATCTACCAGGGCCAGCCCGGATGCTGTCCGCAGTCCTACTGGGCCAAGTCACATGTCGTCTCGAAGGGCGGCGCCCTGCGCATCCGCACATTCCGCGATCCCAACTTCGGCAACAAGTGGGTGTCCGGCGGCGTCTCGATGGCCCGCCTCGTCAACCAGACCTACGGCCGATGGAAGGTGCAGTTCCGGATGAAGGCCGGCAAGGGAGTCGGCATGGACGTGGCGCTTCGGCCGAACGGCAGCGGGACCGTCGTCGACTGGATCGAGGAGTCGTCCGACAAGGGGGCCGCGCGGCGGATCGAGACGGCGACGCTGCACTACGGCAACACGCGGGTGCACGCGCACGTGCAGGCCGATTTCACCAAGTGGCACACGATGACGCTCTCGTGGACTCCGAAGTTCATCAGCGTCAAGCTGGACGGGAGGCGTTGGGCCTACTACACGTCGCACATCCCGTCGACGCCGATGCACATGGTGATGCAGACGAACACCGGCACGAACGGGTTCACCGGCGTCATGCCCGACTCGTCGACGCCGCGGATCGTTCCGCTGCAGATCAACTACGTGAAGATCTTCAGCTACCGCTGATGGGGTCGCCGGACGTTCCGCGTCGCGATCCTGCGGCGCGGGACTACCGGGGCCTGATGTGGGGAAGGGGCGCGGGGTATACCATCCATGTCTGTGGATGGCTTCTATCCGCCCACCGTCAGTTCACACTGGTGATCCTTCGATCACGCTGCCCGTGTGGCACGTGACCTGGAGCGGGCCGCCGGGCCGCGCGAGCTGCGATCGGCGCGGCGCAGAAGTCCGGGTAAGGTGCGAGCGGGCCTCTGGGCGCTCGTGACGAGCGTCAGTCCCTCGCGCTAGCCGTACCGGTCGGAGCTCGAAGCCCGGCAAACGCTGCACCGCAATGGAGCTAAGGGGGCTCGAACCCCTGACCTCCACGCTGCCAGCGTGGCGCTCTCCCAGCTGAGCTATAGCCCCGTAGGTCAGTCAGTATATCGGCCGTCTCAGCCCCGGCGTGAGGGCGGAAGGAGCGGGCTCCGCGGGTGAACGGCGATGCCGCGGGGCTCGGCCAGACGCTCCATCACCGCCGCCGTGTCCGCGAACGCGACCCCGGTCAGATGCTGTTCGCGCGCCTCGAAGTCGTCGAGGATCTCGCGCAGCGCGGCGGCGTATCCCGGGCCGTCTGCGGCGGCAATCGCAGCAAGGGCGCGGCCGGTGCGGGCGAACTCCGGGCCGGCGTCCAGCAGCGGCGTGGGATCGGGCACCCGACCCAGGGCGACCAGCGCCAGCGCGCGCAGGTAGGCCGCCGCCGGCGAGGCGGCGCCATCGGTTTCGGCGACCGCACGCCTTGCCGCCTCCTCCACCCCATCCCCGGCGAGAATCGCCATCTTGAGGGCACCTAGCAGCCGTCCCCAACTGGCCGGGCCGGTCAGGTCATGCGATGACAGGTACTCGTCACGCGCCGTTCGCAGCGCGTCTCCCGGGTCTTCCCCGGCCAGCAGGGCGCGGTAGCCGCGCGCCTCTGCGTCAACCGCAGCCTGCAGATGCGTCCCCGCCGTCACGGCAGCGGCCGCCTGCCGGCGAACCCGTCCTCCGGCGTATGCCAGTGGGCGATGCTTGGCTCGCCGAGCTGCCAGCAGAGCAGGGCGTCCTGGCCGTCGATCACGGCCGGGAAGTCGATCAGCCCGCGGTCGACGTCCTTCACCTGGATGCCCATGTCGGCGAGCTCGCCGAGTGTCTCGCGCAGCGACTCGTGCAGCTTCTGGAGGCGGTCGCGGAGATCGATCACCTCGCTTCGCCGGAAGTTCCCGCCGTTGGAGCCGATGGCGATCACGATCGCGTTCCAGGCGTGCTCCAGATCGCGGCTCCTCAGGCGCTCGGCGACCAGCAGTTCGACCATCTCCCGGACCCGGGAGTCGAGTAGCTCCTGTGCCTCCTCGACGGTGAACAGCCGGTCGCTCACCCGGCGGCATAGGTCTCGCTGGGCACCTCGCCCCACAGCGATTCCAGCCGGTAATACGCCCGGGCGTCGGGCGTGAAGACATGCACCACCACGTCCAGGAAGTCGAGCAGCACCCAGTCGCCCTGGCGACGGCCCTCGACGCGCCGGGCGAGCACGCCATCCCGTTTCAGCACCTCCTGCAGCTCGTCCGAGATCGCCTGCGTCTGCCGCGGGTTGCGGCCCGAGCAGATGACGAAGTAGTCGGTGTAGCTGACGACCTCGCGCATGTCCAGAATCACGATCTCCGAGGCCACCTTGTCGGCGGCGAGCGCTGCGATCCGGTGGGCGAGCTGAAACGTGTTGCTCAGTCGGGGAGCTCCATGCGCGATTCCGGGCCGGAGCGTAGCAAAGGCGTCACCCGTATAACCGTTCACGCTCGACGATCGCCCACACCGCGTCAGGCAGCTGGTCGCGGACATCCTCGCCTCGCGCGAGCGCCTCTCGAAGCTCGCTGGACGCGCAATCGACAGGCGACATCGTCAGGGCCAGATCCCCGG
>DASUHT010000093.1:0-6778 GCA_036273335.1 Gaiellales bacterium
TGACCCGGGACGGGCACCAGGTGGTGGTCAGCGATGTCAGCCCGGGGGTCGTCGCCGAGCTGGCCGGGGAAGGGGCGACCGGCTCCGACTCGCTGGCCGACCTGGTGTCCAAGCTGGACGTTCCCCGGGCCGTCTGGGTGATGGTCCCGGCGGCCGTCACCGGCAGCGTGATCGACCAGGTGGCCGACCTGCTGGAGCCCGGCGACATCGTCATCGACGGCGGCAACTCGTACTACCGCGACGACCTCGCCCGCGCCGCCGGCCTGCGCGAGCGCCGGCTCCACCACGTCGACGTCGGCACCTCGGGCGGCGTCTTCGGGCTGGAGCGCGGCTTCTGCCTGATGATCGGAGGCGACGACGAGGTGGTCGCCCACCTCGACCCGATCTTCCGCTCGCTCGCCCCGGGCGTCGACGCCGCCGGCCGCACACCGGGCCGGAAGGGCGAGCCGACGAGCGCCGAGAACGGCTACCTGCACTGCGGACCCAACGGCGCCGGGCACTTCGTGAAGATGGTCCACAACGGCATCGAGTACGGGATCATGGCGGCCTACGCGGAGGGACTGGGGATCCTCGAGCGGGCGGACATCGGCGCCGGCACGCGGGCCGAGGACGCCGAGACGGCGCCTCTGGAGCACCCCGAGTACTACCGCTACGACATCGACATCGCCGCCGTCGCCGAGGTCTGGCGGCGGGGCAGCGTGGTCGGCTCGTGGCTGCTCGACCTGACCGCCGCGGCACTCGCCGACGATGCGCAGCTGGCCGCTTTCAGCGGCCGCGTGTCGGACTCCGGCGAGGGCCGCTGGACGTCGATCGCGGCGATCGAGGAGGGGGTGCCCGCGCACGTCCTGACGGCATCCCTGTACGAGCGCTTCAGCTCACGCGGCGAGGGCACCTATGCGGCCAAGCTGCTGTCGGCCATGCGCCAGCAGTTCGGCGGCCACATCGAGCGCCACGACGACGGTTAGCCGGCGGCGAGCCGGCGCAGCAGGTGGCGGCAGCCGCGGACGGAGGGCACGAACCGCTCGGCCGTCCACGGCTCCGGCCAGCTCGAGAGCTTGGCCACGACGCCGTCGTGTTCGCCGTCCACCAGGATCATCTGGCCGTTGATGCCGAGCCCGGCGAAGACGCGGCGGCCGGCGTCGATCACCCACCACTTGTTCCGGTAGTAGGCGCCGGGCGGGAACTCGTCTGCGTCGGGACTGCCGGCGAACACGTCCCGGGTGTCGGCATCGGGCGTCAGCGTGTCGGCGAGCCACGCCGCGGGGACGACCGTCCGGTCGCCGCGGCGGCCGTCCTCGAGCATCAGCCGGCCGAAGCGGGCGAGGTCGCGAAGCGTGCAGCAGACGCCGCCGTCGGCCATCGCGTTGCCGTGCCCGTCGACGGTGACGTCGGCCGCGAACTCGGCGCCCATCGGCTGCCACAGGCAGCGGGCGATCAGCTCCGGCAGGCGCTCGCCCGCGGCGCGCTCGGCCACCCAGCCGAGCAGGTCGGTGAGGATCGACCGGTAGCGGAAGGGGCCGCCGTGGGGGCCGTCGTTCTCCAACAGCGGGTAGTAGCTGCAGATGTCGGACGGGAGCTCCGGCACGACCGGCGGCCGCCACAGGTAGATCTGCTCGTAGAGGCGGACGTCGGCCAGCGGGTTCTCGTAGTCCTCGTCGAAGCGGGTGCCGGCGCGCATGTCCAGGAGGTGGCGCACGGTGCAGCCGTCGAAGCTCGTCCCGGCGAGCTCGGTCAGGATCTCGGTCACCGCCGCCGCGGGGTCGAGCCGGCCCTCGCCGACGAGCACGCCGACCACCGTCGAGGTGACCGACTTGGACACCGACATCAGAAGGTGCGGCGTGTCCTCGGTGAGGCCGTTCAGGTACTGCTCGAAGACGATCCGCCCGCCCTGCATGACCAGGATGCCGTCGGTGTAGGTATCCGCCAAGAGCTCACCGAACGAGCGCTCGCCGGCGCCGGTGTCGACCGTGACCGCCGACAGATCGCGCTCGTCGCGGCGAAACGGCCAGGGGTCGCCCGACGGCCGGATCCGGGCGGTCGGGATCAGCTCGCGCACGTGCTGGAATCCCCACCGGTTCCAGGGCGGGAGCTGCCAGTTCTCCAGCGTGACCAGGGCGTCGCCGACCGGCGGGGTGCCGGCCATCAGGCCGAGGTCGTGTGCGGTGGGGGGCGTCGTCATCGCGGCGGGACTGTACCGGCGCCGCCCTTCGGAGTCCGCGGGTGACAAACACCGTCGGCGTAGTAGGCTTCCCCGCCGTGAGCCGTGACAGTCTCTTCCAGTCCCTGTCCGAGCTGGTTTCGCTGCACTCGCCGAGCGGGGTCGAGGAGGCGGTCGATGCCCACCTGCTGGAGCTGCTGCGCGCTCACGGTGACCCCGAGGTCGACGCCGCCGGCAACATCGTGCTGCGCATCAGGGGCCGCGACTCGTCGCGGATGGTGGCGATCCTGGCGCACAAGGACGAGATCGCGGCCATGGTCAAGCGCATCGACGAGCACGGCCGGCTGATGGTGCAGAAGTCCGGCGGGTCGTTCCCCTGGGTGTGGGGCGAGGGGCCGGTGGAGGTGCTGGGCGATCGGGCGACCGTGGCCGGGGTGCTCTCGTTCGGCTCCCGCCACGTCTCCGACGAGTCGCCGAACAAGGAGCAGACCGAGAAGGCGGTGCGCTGGCGCGACGCCTGGGTCGAGACCAAGCTCAGTGACGAGGAGCTGGCAACGGCCGGCGTTCGGCCCGGTTCGCGGGTGGTGCCGTCGGCAGCGCGAAAGACGGCCGTGCGGATCGGCGCCGAGGGCGAGTACGTGGGCTCCTACGGGATCGACGACAAGGGCTCGGTGGCAGGCCTCCTCGCCCTGGCCGAGCGGGTGTCCGAGCCGCGCTGCAATGTCGAGCTGGTGTTCAGCGCCCGCGAGGAGATCGGTTGCCACGGCGCCTCCTGGTATGCCGAGCGCACCCAGGCCGAGGCGCTGGTCGCCCTCGAAGTGACCCCGGTGGCCGAGGAGTACCGGATCGAGGCGGGGCCGGACCCGGTGCTGGTGGCCGCCGACAGCTACGGCCCGCTGCATGACGGCCTGGGCCGCGAGCTTGCGGCTGCCGCCGACGCCGCCGGGCTGACGATGCGCCACGCGGTAGTGTCGAACTTCGGCTCCGACGCATCGCATGCCCTGGTCTCGGGGAATGTCGCCCAGACGGCCTGTCTGGCATTCGCCTGCGAGAACACGCACGGATTCGAGATTGCGCACCTGGACGGGATCGCCAACTGCGTGACGGTGCTCGAGCGCTGGCTCGCCTGACCGATCGCGTCAGCCCTGCTGCCTGCTGTGATCGGCGACACACCCTGCGCCTGCAGGAGTGAGAGGATCCGGAGGTTTTCGGCCCCGCCTGGGTGGGCCGCCGATCGGGGGGTGTCAGATGAGAGGCAAGCTGGGCATCGCCGCGCTCGTCGCGGGGGTTGCGCTGGCCGGGTCGAGCCAGGCGGCCGCGAGCGGAGGCGGGGCCGCGAGCGAGCACTACGGGCTTGCCTGTGACAGCGGCAAGATCATGTGCCAGGACCCTGCGTTCAACCTCCCCGGCCACTACATCGGCCATGACGAGCCGTCGGTTGGCTTCGTCTCGAACCGGCCGGGCTCGGGGAACGACGTCACCTATACGGTGCGCCTCCCCAAGAACCCGCCCACCCTGCCCAACCAGCAGGCCACCGGCGGCACGTGGGACTTCCAGCTGCGGCCGACGTTCTGGCTGGGCATGGTGCTCTGCGACTCGCAGTCGGCGCCGAACTTCACGCACGTCTGCAAGGCGGACTCCGACTCGAACAACAAGATCAGCCCCAACCCGAGCTCGCCGGACTACATCGGCAAGCACCCGGGGAACGCCTTCATGGAGGTGCAGTGGTACTCGCCGGGCTACGTCGAGCAGTTCGACGGTTTCGGCTGCACTGCCCACCAGTACTGCGCCGCGCTGACGATCGACAGCTTCTCGGCGAACCAGAACACCGGCGTCGCCAATAACAACGACTGCAACAACTTCCCGCTGGTCGGGGAGGAGCCGGTGAACTGGGCCTACATCACCAAGAGCGGCCGCTCCCAGGCGCCCGCGAATCCGCTCTCGACGTCGCGGGCGCTGCTTGCCCACGGCGTCTCGAAGGCGCTCAATCCGGATCCCAGGCTCGACCTGCTGATGAACGGCGGCGACACCATCCGGGTGCACATCCACGACACGCCGGCAGGCGTCCGGGTGGACATGCACGACGTGACCAACGGCCGGTCGGGGTCGATGACGGCGAGCAAGCAGAACGGCTTCGGCCAGATCCTCTTCCAGCCCAACTCGGCGCACTGCCACGTGCGTCCGTACGCCTTCCACCCGATGTACAGCACCGCGGTTCCGCGTGGTAACACGTGGGCGGCGCACGCCAACAACCTGGCCTTCGCCGATGAGATCGGCCACTTCGAGTACTGCGACGCGATCGACGCCGAGGGCGGGAACTGCACGAAGCCCGGCCCGGGCGACCCGACGCTGGACTCCGACGATGTCGAGTGCTTCGACGGCGCGGCCTCGACGCTCGTCCAGCTGACCGGCTGCTTCGCCGGTGCCGGTGACTTCGACTGGGACGGCACCGCGTACCAGCGCGACTGGCCGGGAACGCTGCACAACCGGCACCGCGACCGGATGCTGCATGAGACCCCGCTCATGATCTCGAGCCCGCTCACCCGCGGCCACCAGTATGCAAAGGTGGCGTTCGAGACCAATCTGCCCGGCAACGAGACGGCAGACGTCGGCGGTGCCTGCAGCACCCGCACCGGCGTCGGCTGCACGCTGCCGGCCCCGGGCACCAAGTTCTACCCGATCTGGACGACGCGGCTCGTGAACGGCGCCTGCACGTTCCAGCAGGGCGGGACGCTGATGCCGCACCAAAACGCGTTCGGCGGCTCGGTCAAGACCGAGTACGGGCACCTGCTGCGGACCGTCTACCCGAACGCGGGGTTCACGCCGATCCGGCTGTTCGAGAACTTCCGCCGGAATCTCGGGGGCAACCCCTGCCCGGCCGGCTGAGCGCCGGGTGACGGCGAGCGGGGAGGCGGCCGAGCGCGCCGCCTCCCCGCTCAGCCTCGGCTCAGGCGCCACCCTCTCGAACGCAGGTACAGGGAGGGCACCAGGAACAGGTTGAGCAGCGTCGAGGTGGCCAGCCCACCGAGGATCACCAGCGCCATCGGGTATTCGATCTCGGCTCCCGGGATCTCACCGGAGATGACCAGTGGCACCAGCGCCAGGCCGGTCGCCAGGGCGGTCATCAGGATCGGCGCCAGCCGCTCCCGTGATCCGCGCAGCACGAGCTCGCGGCCGAACTGCTCGCCCTCCTCAGCCTCCAGATGCTGGTAGTGGTGGATGAGCAGGATGCCGTTGCGGGCGGCGATGCCGAACACGGTCAGGAAGCCGACCAGCGATCCCAGCGAGATCAGGCCGCCGGCGGCGAATGCCGCCAGCAGACCGCCGACCAGGGCGAGCGGCAGGGTCAGGAACGAGAACGCCGCCACCCGCCAGCTGCCCAGGCAGGTCTGCAGGAGCAGGAGGATCCCGATCGCCGCGGCGATGCCGAAGCCGAGCAGGCGGCTGGCCGCGGCCTGGCGTTCCGCGTACTCGCCGACTACCTCGGCGTGGTACTCGTGCGGGAAGCTCAGCCGCGCCAGGCGGTCGTTGACGTCGCCGACGACTGCGCCCAGGTCGCGGCCGTGGACGTTCATGCCGACGTCGATGCGGCGTGAGTTGTCCTCGCGGGAGATCTGGTTTGGGGTCGCCGCCACCTGCACGTCGGCGACGTCGGCGAGCCTGACCTGACCCCCACCGGGCGTGTCCAGGGGCAGGTCGCGGATGCTCTGCACGTTGCTTCGGGTCTTCTGGGTGCTCCAGGCGATGACGTCGTACACCTTGGTGTTCACGTGCAGGTCGCTCACCTCCTCGCCGGCGACGATCACCGCCGCCTGGCGGCGGATGTCGCCGGGGGTCAGCCCGTATGACGCGCTCCTGCGAATGTCGGGCTTGACGCGGATGTAGGGCACGTCGACCTGCAGTTCGGTGCGCAGGTCGACCACCCCCTTGATCCCCCGCAGCGCGTCGTGCACCTCGTCCGCCTGGTCGCGCAGGACGCGCAGGTTGGGTCCGAAGATGCGCACCGTGATCGCCTCGCTGGATCCGGCCAGCACCTCGTCGATCCGCTCGTTCAGGTAGGTCGTCTGCTCGCGAAAGAGGCCCGGGTATTCGTCGACCGTCTGTCCGATCCGGTCGAGCGTCCGTTGATAGTCGGCGTTCGGGCTCAGGCTCAGCCAATCCTCCGCGAAGTTGATGCCGTTGATCTCCTCGCCCTGCACCGCGCGACCGATGTGGGCGCCGAATCCGCGGACGCCGGGGATGGCGCGGAAGTCGCGGCTGGCCCGCTCGGTGATGCGGACGATCTCCCGGTGGCCGGTGCTGGGGCGCGTCACCCAGAGCGCCAGGAAGTCGCGCTCCTTGAACGTCGGGAACAGCGACTCGCCCATGAACGGCAGCACCGCGAGCCCGGCGGCCAGGGTGGCTCCGGTGGCAACGACGACCAGCAGCGGCATCCGCAGGGTGCGGGCGAGGGCGGCGGTGTAGATGCGCTGCAGCAGCCGGACGAGGGGTGGCTGATCCGCCTTCAGCGGCGCGCGTGCCAGCAGGGCCAGGGCCAGTGCCGGGGTGACCGTCAGCGCCACCACCATCGACGCCAGCACGGCGAGCCCGTAGGAGAGCACGAGCGGCTTGAAGAACGCA
>DASUHT010000094.1:0-3430 GCA_036273335.1 Gaiellales bacterium
GCGGCGTCGACCATCGCCGAGCCATAGCGCTCGATCAGGGCGGAGTGGAAGACGGGCTGGATCAGTCGCCGCCGGCGTCGGTGCTCGGCGCCTTCGCTGGTCAGCAGGCCGTCGCCGAGCAGGCGCCGGGCAGCCTGCAGCGCCCGTCCCTTGACGAAGGCCGAGCGCTCCTCGACCAGCACCCTGCGGATCAGGTCGGGGTCGCTCAGGAACAGGAAGTCGTGGTCGCCGGGAAACGGCACGTCGACGACCGTGCCCAGCGACTGCCGCAGCGACGTCATGAAGCCGAGCGGATCGCGCAGGTAGGCAGCGGCATTGCGCCAGCCGATGCCGGGCGCCTGGGCCGCTCGCACCGGTGCGCCGGTGGCGGTCATCTACAAACCGTGACGCGGCTCGTAGGCGCGGCCCGGCGTGCTGCCGATCATGATCAGGCGCAGCCCGTCGGGGCCGGCGGTGGGAACGCGCGTTGCGCCCGGATCGACACGCAGCCAGCGCCCGGCGACGAGCTCCACCGGCTCCCCGTCGACGAGCATCGTCCCGCCTCCGGCGAGCACCACGTAGACCTCCTCCTGGCCGCCGTCCGTCTCGTCGTGCTCGCGGCCGGTGGCGCCCGCCGGCAGGTCGAGCTGATTCACGCCGAAGCCGGTCACGCCGAGTGCCTGGCGCATCTTCCTGAACGCCCCGAACGAGGCCTCGACGTCGGCTGAATCGACCACCGTGTATGCCATCTCTCCGCCTCCAGTCTCGCTGTCCTCTCTCCAAGGCTGCACGGGCAGGCCGGCCTGGCGCCAGCCGTCGAAGCCGTCGATGAGATCCGTCGCGTCGGTGACGCCCATGTCATGGAGACCCGCCGCCGCCAGGCTCGACTGGTAACCCTCGGCGCACATCAGGATGAGCGGCCCGCGGCGGCCGGCCAGGCGGGGGTCGTGCCACGGGCCGCGCGGGTCGGCCCGCCACTCCAGCACGTTTCGCTCGATGCGGACGGCCCCCGATACCAACCCATCCCGTCGCTGTTGGCCGGCAGAGCGGATATCGACGATGAGCGCGCCGTCGGCAGCTGCCCGCTCCGCCTCGGCCGCCGTCAGCCGGCGTAGGCGACTGCGCGCGCGTTCCAGGAGCTCGTCCACGGACATGCCGTCCACGGCCTGGAAGCTACCAGGGCACGACGGTCGGGTACGCTCCCAGCCGTGTCTGCACCAGCTGCGCTGCGCGAGGGGCTGGCGGGTGTCGAGGGGTGGCTGTCGGCCGAGGAGTCGGCCACGCTCTACGACCTCGCCCGTCGCTGCACGGGCCGCGGCGTGATCGTCGAGATCGGCTCCTTCAAGGGACGCTCGACGATCTCGCTGGCGCTGGGGACGCGGGAGGGGGCATCGCTCCCGATCTTCGCCATCGACCCGCACCGGGGGCCGTCCTATGACGAGTTCCGGGCGAACATCCAACGGGCCGGGGTGGAGGAGCAGGTGACGCAGGTGCGAGAGCCGTCGCAGGAGGCGCTGGCGGCCATCGGCGAGCACCCGATCGAGCTCCTGTTCATCGACGGCAACCACACCTATGACATGGTGCTCCAGGATTTCGCCCTGTTCGTGCCGCGGGTGGTCGACGGCGGGTGGGTCGCCATGCACGACACGATCTCGTCGTTTCCGGGGTCGAAGCGGGTGGCGGAGCAGCTCATGTACCGGTCGCACAACTTCTCCAGTGTGCGGTTTGTCCCCAGCACGATGACCGTCGGTCGCAAGGTGGCCTCCAACAGCGCAGCCGACCGCGTGCGGAATCGGGCCGCCCTGGCGGTCAAGAACACCGCCGAGCTCGCCCTGCCGGTGCGAGAGCGGATCCCGCGGCCGGTGCACCGGGCCAGTCGCAGGCTGGTCGGCTGGCTTCAGTGAGCGCCGGGCTGCCCCGGCTGCCGGCGACGTTCCCCGCCAGCCGCGACGCCCTGCACCGGCTCGCCGTGTACGTCATCTCGCCGGCCCAGCGCCTGGCCAACGGCGAGATCGTCCTGCGTCCGGCTCCGGGAGGCTTCTCGACCTTCGAGTTCGCCGGCGGCCGGGTGGTCGGCATCGACGGCGGTGACCTGGTGGTGGATGCCGGGCGCGTGCCGGTCACGACGCTGCGGGCGGCCGCGGCGGCCGTCGGCATCGAGCCCGACCTGGCCCAGCAGGAGGAGTTCGACGTGCCGCCGGCGGGCGACCTGGACGGCGTACTCGAGATCGACCCGGATGGGGCACGGGCGCTCGGCGCCTGGTACGCCTTCGCGGCCGAGGCGCTGGAGGGCTTGCGCGCGGCCGCCGCACCCGGCGACGACGCCTCGCCGGTGCGCATCTGGCCGGAGCACTTCGACGCCGCCTTCGACATGGGCGACGAGGCCGGCCGCACCCGAGCCACCTACGGGGCGTCACCCGGTGACCGCCGCCACGACCGGCCGTACCTCTACGCGTCGCCGTGGGCGGGGCGGGTGGACGGGTTCTTCGACGACCCCGGGTTCTGCGGCGCGGCCCTGACCTACGACGGGCTGGCCGCTGCGCCCGATCCGCCGGCGGCCGCGGCGGCGTTCCTGGGCGAGGCCCGGCGGCGGATCGCCGGGGCCGCCCCGTAACGAGCGGCGGCCGAGCCTAGACTGTTTTCTGTCTAACGAACCGACAAGGAGCGAGATGAGCACGAAGATCCAGCGCACCGACGACGAGTGGCGGCAGGCGCTGACCCCGGAGCAGTACGAGGTGCTCCGCCGCGGCGGGACCGAGCGTGCGTTCACGGGCGCCTACTGGGACTCGCACGACACGGGTGTCTATCGCTGCGGCGCCTGCAACGCCGAGCTCTTCCGGTCGGACGACAAGTTCGACTCCGGTACCGGCTGGCCCAGCTTCACGCGCCCGGTCGAGTCGGCCAACGTCGAGCTGCACGACGACAGCTCGTTCTTCATGCGGCGTACCGAGGTGCGCTGCGCGAGCTGCGGCTCGCATCTGGGCCACGTCTTCGACGACGGGCCGCAGACCGAGGGCGGCAAGCGCTTCTGCATCAATTCCTGTGCGCTCAGCATGGATCCGCGCGAGGAGTAGCTCAGGGACCCACGACGCCTGCCGCCGGGAACGGGATGTCCTCGGCGCAGTAGGCGTTGTGCATGGCCACGGTCGCCTGATGCTCGAGCAGGCGGAGCACGTCCTCGTGCCCGCCCGCCTCGCGCAGGGCGGCCATGGCCGCCCGCAGCTGATCCTCCCAGAGCAGCCAGTCCCGCCGCTGTGCGTCGTCCGCCACGCAGGCAGGGTACCCGACCGGCCTCCGTCCGATCGGCTTCCTACCATGCGATGATGGAGTCCAAGCGTGACAACCTGGCACTAACTATCGACCTGCGCCTGGCCGATCTCTGGGCGGAGGTGTTCGAGGTCGAGCAGGGCAAGCTGGACGCCGAGTTGCTGGGCTGGTTCCTGCGCGCCGC
>DASUHT010000095.1:0-3713 GCA_036273335.1 Gaiellales bacterium
GGCGATGTCCGGCCGCTCCGCCGCCACCCTGGAGAGCGCCGCCGCCGCCCGTCCCGCCGCGGCCACGTCGAGGGGCGGCCGGCCGCGGGCGCCGGCCAGAAGCGGCGCGCCGCGGAGCGACCGGATCAGCTCGGCCGCCTGGTCGTCGGCCAGCGGCCCAAGGCCGACGGCGACGTCGCGGAACGTCTCGGCGTAGAGGCCGCCCATCCCGACCATCGCCACCACGCCGAAGCGCGGGTCGCGGCGGGCGCCCACGATCAGCTCGACCCCGTCGGCGAGCGGCGCCATCCGCTCCACCGACATCTCCGGCGGCGCCAGCCGCTCCTGGAGATCGGCGACCGCCCTGGCCAGCTCGTCGCCATCGGCGATGCCGACGATGACCCCGCCGGCGTCCGACTTGTGCAGCAGCCCGATGGCCTTCAGGACGACCGGGTAGCCGATCCCGGATCCGGCCTCGACCGCCTCGCCGACATCGTGGACGCGCACCGCGGGGACGAACTCGAGGCCCGCCCGCTCGAGCAGTTCCCGGGCGCCGAAGTACCCGGGATCAACCGACCCGTTCTGGGCCGCCGGCATCACCGGGGCGCCACGGGGCGGGCCGGCCGGCCCGATCGCGACCAGCGCCCCCGCGGCCGACTCGATGGTGCGGTAGACGGGGATGCCGCCCGCGCGCAGCGCCCTGGACGTGGGCGTGTGCGGATACATCGTTTGCACCACCACCGGCCGACCGGTGGCCGTCGCCGCCGCGACGATGCCCTGTGCGGCCCCCACCTCTCCGTCGCGCAGCCCTTCGTGGCCCTGGCTGTAGCCGCCGAAGTACCCGGTCAGGAGCAGCGCGTCGACCTCGCCCGACTGGAGCAGCATCCGCGAGATGTTGGCGTAGGAGGACATGTCCTGCTCGCCACCGCCGGCCAGGTCAACCGGGTTCCGGGTGGCCGCCGTCGAGGGGAGCTGGGAGGCGATCGCCGCCGAGAGTGCATCCGAGAGCTCCGGCAGCTCCAGGCCGTGGCCGGTCGCGACGTCCGAGGCGATCGCGCCATGGCCGCCGCCGTCGCCGAGCACCGCCACCCGCCGGCCGTGCGAGCGGCGCGGGCCGAGCAGCGCCGCCGCCAGGTCGATCATCTCGGCCGGCGTCGAGACCACCGTCGCCCCGGCGGCGCGGCAGGCGGCCTCGACGACCGCCAGATCGCTGACCAGCGCGCCGGTGTGCGAGCGGGCCGCCCGCTGGCCGGCGGCGCTTCGGCCGACGGTCAGCAGCAGCACCGGCTTGCCACACGCCGCCACCGCGTCGACGAAGGCGCGGCCGTCGTGAAAGTCCTCGGCGTAGACGGCGATCAGACGCGTCTCGTCGTGCGCCGCGTAGGAGCCGACCAGCTCGACCAGGTTGACGTCGGCCTGGTTCCCGACCGAGGCGAAGCGGGAGAAGCCGATCCCGTGGTCGGCGGCCAGCAGCCCCAGCTCGAGGGCCAGGTTGCCGCTCTGCGAGATGAGGCCGATCGATCCCGGCGGCAGGTCCTCGTAGAGCAGTCCCAGCTCGGAGGTCGAGTCGAAGACACCGATGCAGTTCGGCCCCAGCAGGAGGGCTCCGGCGTCCCGCACCCGGCCGGCCAGCGCGCGCTCCCGCTCGAGGCTCTCGCCGCCGCGCTCGCCAAGGCCGGCGGTGATCCCCACGATCGCCCGCGCGCCCATGCTCAGGGAGTCATCGACGGCCTGCTCGAACGCCGCCTCGGGCACCGACACGACGACCAGGTCGGGCCGTTCTGGCACGTCCAGGATGGAACGGTGGACGGGGTGCCCGAGGATCTGCCCGCCGTTTCGGTTGATCAGGTAGACCGGCCGCCGGCCGCTCCCCCGGAGCGCCCCCCGGGCCAGCCAGTGCCCCCACTTGGCGGGGTCGGCGGAGGCCCCCAGGATGGCCACCGAGGCGGGATCGAAGAGCGGTGTCAGATCGCGCGTCACCGGCCTATGCTGACATGCCGGCGATCCGCCGTGCGGCGATCAGCGGGCGCCCGCGCCGGCCACCGAGCGAAGCAGCCGGGCCGACTGCCGGCGCTCCCGCTCCGCCACCTCGCCGCCACCGCTGAGCGTCAGCCCGAGCATGTGCTGCTCGTTCAGGACGGCCGCCACGTGCACCGCCAGCGCGTCGGCGCCGAACCGCTCCACGTATTGCTCCAGCAGCCGCCGCCGCGCACCCAGGTAGGCCAGCCAGGCGGGGTAGTCGCCCTCCGCGATCAGCCGCTGCACGATGGCCACCTCGGCGGGCTCGCTCCACCCCGGATCGCCGACGGCTGCCGCCAGGGCGGCCACGGCTGCCGGCAGCTCGGCCTCGGCCTCCGGCGTCAGGAAGAGCCAGCGGTCGCGTGGCCGGATGCCGCTCATCTGCGGACGGCGAGGCCCAACTCGAGCGCCACCGCGTCGCGGATCAGGGCGACCCCCTGCTCACGCGTGCGAAGACCGACCAGGGCGACCGGGCCGAGTCCCTCGACGAGCGCCGTCAGCCGCCACCCCGCGCCCTCCGGATCGGTCGAGTCGGGGATGCTGCCGTCGGCCTGGCCGGCCCGGACGATGTCCGCAAAGCCGTTCACCCAGCCGCTGTAGGCGTGGTGCATGATCGGCCGCAGGGTCGGGTCGAAGATCGCGTGCGACATCATCTCCCGCCAGAGGATCCAGCTCTCGTAGATCTCGCTCGTGTCGTCCAGGTAGAGGAGCAGCAGTTGCGCGATCTGCTCGACCGGTGCCAGGTCGGTGTCGGTGATCCGCCGCTCCGCCAGTGCGGCCCGCTCGTCGGCGAACAGGAACGCCTGCTGAAGCAGGTCGTCACGGGTTGCGCAGTAGTAGTGGACGAGCGCTGTCGACACGCCCGCCAGTGCCGCCACATCGCTCATCCGCAGCCGGTCGATGCCGACCTCGGCGATCACCCGGCAGGCCGCCTCGAGGATCTGGTCGCGGCGGGACGCTGCCGGTGCGTCCTGGGAGCTGAGTGACGACACTGACTGGAGTTAACCGATCCCCGGCGGTGCCGTCAACCCGCGAGTAATTGACTGGCCGGGCCGGACCGTGGTTTACTGGTCAGGCTCCTGACTGATCGATCAGTCAAGAACCCGCTCGATGGAACCGGTCCGTACCCTCCCCGCCTGGACGTATCGTTCCGCGTCATTCTACGGCGCGGAGCAGGAGGCGATCTGGCGCCGGGAGTGGCTGCTGGCCGGGCACGTCTGCGACCTGCAGCGGCCGGGCGACTATGTGACGGCAAGCATCGCCGGCGAGCCGCTGCTGGTGATCCGCGGCCAGGCCGGCGAGCTGCGGGCGTTCTCGAATGTCTGCCGCCACCGGGCGGCCCGCGTGGCGGATGGCGCCGGCAACTGCGGCAAGGCGCTTCGCTGCCCCTACCACGGCTGGACGTACGGCCTGGACGGCCGCCTGATGGGCGTGCCTGAACGCTCCGGCTTCCACGGGTTCGACAAGAACGCGAACGGTCTCTGGCCGCTCGGCTGCGACACCATCGGCGGCTTCGTCTTCGTCACCCTGAACCCCGAGCCGGAGCCGCTTCGGGAGGCCATGGGGCCGCTCGCAGAGTGGCTTTCCCCCTATCGGCCGGGGCGGCTCGTGCGCTATCAATCGCATACGAGCGTGCTCCCGGTGAACTGGAAGAACTCGATCGACAACTACCTCGAGGGCTATCACATCCCGGTCGGCCATCCCGGCCTGCTGCG
>DASUHT010000096.1:0-27002 GCA_036273335.1 Gaiellales bacterium
TCGATCACCGCTGCCCGCACCGACCCCTGGCGTTGCGCTGCTTGCGGCTCCCGCGCCGACCTGGCGCCGCTGTCGGCCGAGGTTGGGCTGGTGCGCCTGGCGGCCGGCGGCGAGGACGGCTTCCGCCTGGGAAGCGAGGGCATCGAGGGTCGCGTCTCGCCGCTGCTTGAGCCCTGCTCCTGCGGAGGCCGCCTCGAGCCTGGTGCAGGCGCCGGCGAGGCGATCGTGGCCCGTTTCCAGCCGGATGCGCTTCGGCCCGTGGCCGCGAAGGGCTGGCAGGCGCTCGAATCGTCGAGCGATCCCCGGCTGCGGGAAATCGCGGGCGTCTGGCGTCCCCGCGCCCTGCGCGCGCTCGGCCGTGAGGACGAGCTGACCGCCGAGGATCAGCTCGAGCTGCGACTGGAGGGCCGCCTCCAGGAGCTGCTGCTGGCGATCGAGCGGGCCGAGGCGGTCGGCGATGTCGACGCTGCCGAGGCCGCCCATGCCCGCTACGTCGAGCTTGGAACGACGTACGTCCAGAAGTTCGTCCGTGGTCGAGAGCGCGCAGCAGAGCCCGGCTGACCGGGTTGCCGCATTCGCCGCTGCGCACGAGCTGCTGACCCCTGGCCAGCCGGTGCTGGCCCTGGTCTCGGGCGGAGCCGACTCGCTCTGCCTGTGGGGGATCCTCCGCGACCTGGGGCATCCCACCCAGGCCGTGCACGTCAATCACGGGCTGCGCGGTGCCGAGGCGGACGCCGACGCCGCCTTCTGCGCCGCGCTCGGGGCAACGGTCGTCCGGGTCGATCTCGCTGCGGGCGGAAACCTGGAGGCGCGGGCACGCGATGCCCGGCTGGCGGCCGCGCGAGAGCTTGCCGACGGCCGTCCGGTCGCGACCGGCCATACGCTGAGCGACCAGGCCGAGACTGTTCTCTACCGGCTCGCGTCGTCCTCCGGCCCGCGGGCGCTCGCCGGCATCCGGCCCCGCGCCGGTGGCCTCGTCCATCCGCTGCTCTGCCTGACCGCCGGCGAGACCCGGGAGTGGTGCCGGGCCGCCGGGCTGCAGCCGCGGCAGGACTCGACCAATGACGACCGCGCCATCCGCCGCAACCTGATCCGCCACGAGGTACTGCCGGCGCTCGGTCGGGTGCACGAGGGGGCGGAGGTGAACCTGGCCCGCTCCGCGGAGCTGCTGGCCGAGCTCGACGAGCTGGTCGACGAGCTGGTCGAGCCGCACCTGGCGGCGGAGCTCGACCTCGACCGGCTGGCCGAGCTGCCGCGCGGCCTGCGCGTGCTCGTCCTGCGGGCAGCCGCCGAACGGGCCGCCGGCAGGCCGCTTCGGCTGCCGCGCGAGCTGACCGGTCGCCTGGAGGCGGTGGCCGGCAGGCGGGCCGGTAACGAGCGCCTGTCGCTGGCCCGCGACCTGGAGGCGGTGCGCCTGCGGGGAACCCTCAGTTTCCGGCCACCGGCGCGGTATCCTGCGCGCCAATGAACGTCGATCTCAGGCCGACCGACCCCGATAGCCTGATCAGCGACGTGCTCGTGCCCGCCGATCGCCTGGTGGCCAGGGTGTCCGAGCTGGGTGCCGAGGTCTCGCGCGACTACGCCGGCACCGATCTGCTGCTGGTCGGCGTGCTCAAGGGCGCGGTCTTCTTCATGGCCGATCTGGTGCGGCAGATGACGGTGCCCTGCGAGATCGACTTCATGGCGGTCTCGAGCTACGGCAACAGCACGGACTCGTCGGGCGTCGTCCGCATCCTCAAGGATCTGGACACCAGCATCGAGGGCCGCAACGTGCTGATCGTGGAGGACATCGTCGACTCCGGGCTGACGCTCTCCTACCTGATGCGCAACCTGGAGGCGCGCGGGCCGGCGTCGCTCGAGGTCTGCGCCCTGCTCACCAAGCCCGCCCGCCGGGTGGCCGAGATCTCCTGCCGCTACGTCGGCTTCGAGATCCCCAACCGGTTTGCAATCGGCTACGGGCTCGACTTCGGCGAGCGCTACCGCAGCCTGCCCTTCGTGGCGGCGCTGGACGAGTCGAAGCTGCCCGCCGATCTCGTCTGACCCAATCGTTTTGAAATACGAAGACGGTCGCGGCGAATCTGCTCAAGGGCGTGCGCCGTAGTGCCGATGGGAGCGAAATTCGACCGTGGTACCATTCTGGAAAGGTCGACTCGAACGCCTCCCGGCCGCACTTTGGACAGGTGCCGGCCTGTGCCGGGGGTAGCCAGGGAGAAGCAAACGAGTGAGCAGATTTTTTCGAAACGCCGCCTTCCCGATCCTGATCGTGATCGTGCTGGCCATCTTCGTCAGCAAGCTGCTGTCGAGCGGCGGCAGCACGACGCCGTATACCTGGAACAACATGCTGAGCGACGTCAAGTCGGGTGCGGTCACGGAGCTCAAGACCGACCAGGCCGGGTCGAGCGTGACCGTCACCACGGGTCCGGTCGGGAACACCCAGACTCACTCGATCGGCGTCCCGTCACAGGCGCAGCTGAACGCGCTGACCAAGCTCACGGTCGACAAGGGTATCCCGACGGTCGGCACCAAGACCGGCGGCTCCCCGTGGTGGAGCGCCCTGATCACGCTGCTGCCCTTCCTGCTCTTCTTCGTCTTCTGGATCTTCCTGATGAACCAGATGCAGGGCGGAGGCTCGAAGGTGATGAGCTTCGGCAAGAGCCGGGCGAAGCGGCTCTCGGTCGACTCGCCCAAGATCACCTTCAAGGACGTCGCCGGCGTCGACGAGGCGGTCGAGGAGCTGCACGAGATCAAGGAGTTCCTGGAGAACCCGCGCAAGTTCCAGGCGCTGGGCGCGCGCATCCCCAAGGGGGTGCTGCTGTTCGGGCCTCCGGGCACCGGCAAGACGCTGCTCGCCCGCGCGGTCGCCGGTGAGGCGGGCGTCCCCTTCTTCTCGATCTCCGGCTCGGACTTCGTCGAGATGTTCGTCGGCGTCGGCGCCAGCCGCGTCCGCGATCTCTTCGAGCAGGCCAAGCAGAACTCGCCCTGCATCATCTTCATGGACGAGATCGACGCCGTCGGCCGCCATCGCGGCGCCGGCCTGGGCGGCGGCCACGACGAGCGCGAGCAGACGCTGAACCAGCTGCTGGTCGAGATGGACGGCTTCGAGATGAAGGACAACATCATCCTGATCGCCGCCACCAACCGGCCCGACATCCTCGACCCGGCCCTGCTGCGGCCGGGCCGCTTCGACCGCCAGGTCGTCGTCGACCGCCCCGACCGGGTCGGCCGCAAGCGGATCCTGGACGTGCACAGCCGCGGCAAGCCGATGTCGGCCGATGTCGAGCTGGAGGCGCTGGCCGGGCAGACGCCGGGCTTCACCGGCGCCGATCTGGCCAACCTGGTCAACGAAGCGGCCCTGCTGGCGGCCCGCAAGGGCAAGAAGCAGATCGAGAACCTGGAGCTCGAGGAAGGCATCATGCGCGTGATCGCCGGCCCCGAGAAGAAGACCCGGCTGCTGTCGCCCAAGGAGCGCGAGATCACCGCGGTACACGAGATGGGGCACGCGCTAGTCGGCCACTACCTGGAGCACAACGACCCGGTGCACAAGATCTCCATCGTCGGCCGTGGCATGGCGCTCGGCTATGTGGTCACCCTGCCCTCGGAGGACAAGTTCATGCGCTCCCGCATCGAGCTGATGGACGGGCTGGCCAAGAATCTGGGCGGACGCACCGCCGAGGAGCTGATCTTCGGCGAGGTGACGACCGGGGCCGAGGACGACCTGAACAAGACCACCGAGACCGCCAAGCGGATGGTCACGCGCTGGGGGATGTCCGAGAAGCTCGGCCCGCGCACCTTCGGCCGGGATTCCAGCCAGCCGTTCCTGGGCCGCGACTTCGGCCATGAGGCGGACTACTCGGAGGAGATCGCACGCGAGATCGACGACGAGATCCGGCGCATCGTCGAGCACGCCCACGAGAACGCCCGCCAGGTGCTCACCGAGCACATCGACGAGCTGCAGAACATGTCCAAGGTGCTGATCGAGTACGAGACGTTCGACGCCGGCCAGTTCCAGCGTCTGCTCGCGGGCGAGGCGGCCGAGGAGGTCTTCAAGGACGCTGAGCGCAAGCCGGACGAGGCGCCCGCCGAGACGCCCAAGAAGGAGCCGGCCCGGCCGCGCGGCCTCGGCCTGCCGCTCCCCGGCAACATGGCCACCGGCCAGCCTCCCGAGTCTCCGCAGCCCTCCTGAGATCTCACCCGGAAGGGTGAGCGATATCCCCCTCGAGGGGGTTAGCCGGAGTCCCCGCGGCGCCGATCCTGTGGATGCGTTTTTCCGTCCGTTCGCACCGCCGCTGGGGGTCCGTTGGGTACGCACGTCAGGGTCGCTGTTGCCGTCTCTCTGGCCATGCTGGTCGCATGTGCCATGGCGACGCCCGCCTTCGCCACCAAGCCGCGGCTGAGGGGGCCGATCAAGAGCTTCTCGTGCGCGCCGCCGCCGTACTGGTGCACCAAGACCCTGAAGCGCGGCCGGGGCGGCTGGCCGGGGATCACGATCAACCACCTGCGCCTGCACATGCGGCCGGGCGACGGGCCTACCCAGGATCTCTACCGAGTGCGCTGGCGCCTCGGCGATCCGCACGTGCACCTGAGCGTGGCGGCGCTCGGCGCGATCGCCGCGGGTGGCTCGATCCGGCCGGCGACGATCTCCCGGTGGGCGGCGGCGGGCGGCGCCCCGTCCGGTTTCGCGGCGGCGCTCAACGGCGACTTCTTCAATGTCCAGACGAACGTGCCCAACGGCGTCCTGGTGCACAAGCGGCGCGTCCTCGAGCTGGGCGGCCAGGAGCCGGCCGTCGGCTTCCACGGCGGATCCATGATCATGGGAACGACCCGCGTTGCGCCGGTCAAGCTCGAGTTTCCCGGTGGCGGCACCGCTACCGTCGGTGCGTTCATCCGCCCGACGCTCGCTCTCGGCCCGCAGCTGGTCGCGCTGCGCGGCGACCAGGTCGCGGTGGTCGACCGGCGAACGGCGCCGGTGACGGTTCCCTCCGGATATCAGGGGTTCGTGGTCGGCAACGAGTCGACGCCGACGCCGTTCCCCGACATGCTGACCGGCTCGGCGGTGCTCCGAAACGGCAGCGGCGGCAAGCAACCGGAGACGATGGTGTCGTTCCGCTTTCGCGATACGGCGGCTGCCGATCGGACGCTGGCGCTCCCATTCACGCCCGGCGTCTGCACCGGAGATGTCTGCCAGCCGGGGACGCAGGTCACCCTCGTGCCCGGCGAGTCACTGCTGCTCGCCCGGTCGGGCGCGCCACGGATCGCCGCTACCGGCCTGCAGGCCCTCGCCGCCCGACCCGATGCTGCCGTTCCGGTCACGCTCGACGACGCCGGCTGGGGGAAGGTGACCGACGCGATCGGCGGGAAGCCGCAGCTCGTCCGAAACGGGGTCGTGACCTACCCGACGCCGTGGTTCAATCCGCCGATGATGTCGCCCGACGGATGGCAGTGGGAGCATCAGCACTACCGACCGGCGGTCGTCCAGACCCGCACCGGCTACGGCTGGCTGGCGATCACCGGCGGACCCTACGAGGTCGGCGTATACGGCTGGGACTGGGGCCGGATGCTCGTCCAGCTGGGTGCCCAGAACGCGATGGGGTTCGACAACAACTCCTCCACCGAGATCTTCTCGTTGAGCGCGGGCAGGCACACCTACTGGCACGGCTACCAGCGGCCGATCGTGGACGCCACGGCCGTCTCCTACCGCTGATCCGGCTACTCTCGTGCCCATGAGCGTGTCACCGGCCACTCCGTCGGTGCAGCCGGTTGGCTGGCTGCGCGGGACGACTGCCGGGCTGGCGCTCTTCGTCGCCTCCCAGGTTGGCTTTGGCCTGGCGCTCAGCTTCGTCGACAGCGAGCCGTCGGGAGTGCCGGCGGTGGGCGCAATCGTGGCCGCCGCCGTGATGGCGGTCGCGGCCGTGGGGTCGATCGCGATCGGCTTTGAGTGGGCGTTCGCCAACCGGGTGCGCGACATGCGCCCCTTCGGCGTCGCCCGCCCTACCCGGATCGGCTCGACACTGGCGATCGGCATTCCGTCGCTGGTTGTGGCGGTGATCGTCGGCGGCATCCTGACCACCGCGCTCGGCCTCGACCACGGCACGACGAACATCGACACGCACGGGCTGTCCGACTCCAACAAGGCGTTCTACGCGCTGCTTGCGATCGTTGCGGCGCCGTGGATCGAGGAGCTGACGGTGCGGGGATTCCTGTTCTCGTCGCTCGAGCGGCGGATCGGCCTCTGGCCCGCCGCGATCCTCTCCGGGTTTCTATGGGCCGGCGCCCATTTCGTTGCCGCGGTGCTGATCCTGTTCACCGCCGTCGGCGTGGTCCTGGCGTTCATCCGGTGGCGGACCGGCTCGATCCTGGTCGGTCTCATCCTGCACGCGATGCTCAACACGTACGCCACCGCGGTGGCGCCGGAGTCGGGCTCGGGGGCGCCGTGGTACGCGCTCGGGGCGGCTGCCGTCATGCTCGCCCTGATCGTCGCCGCCTGGCGCTGGGCGCCCCGCCTGCGCCCCGGCTGAGCGGTCAGGCCACCGCCGTCACCTGGTCGCCCAGGCGAACGAGGCCGGGCGAGCGGACGTTGGCGTAGACGCCGAAGGGGAGAGGCTCGGAGCGGCCCTGACGGCGGTATTCCGAGAGCGCGCCCAGAGTGTCCAGGTCGCGCACGCCGCGGTCCGGGTCCATGGTGGTGATCACGCACCGCCCGACGTCGCCGGCGACGTCGACCTCGGCGTCGCCGAGCGTCACCCGCCCGCCGATCCATCCATCCTCGGTGTGAGCATCGACCCCGTCGATCTCGAAGAGCATCCGGAAGCGGCGGCCGTCGATTGCGGCCGACGCGCCGGCCTTCTCGCGCAGACGCTCCAGCGAGCCTCGCGACACCAGCGACACGGTGCCGCCGCCGGCGCAGCGGTCGGCGGCGCCTGACTCCGACCAGAGCATGCGAAGCGGCTCGCCCACGAAGGTCGAAAGCGCCTTCTGCCAGGGGCCGATGACGAGCCGACTGGGGTGGTCGGCGTGGTGGAGCTGCACGTCGACCGGCGGCCCGAGCTCGACGACGCCACCGACGACCGTGCCGTCCGGGAACGTCAGCTGCAGCGTTCGCGCCTGCTCGTCCCAGCTCGGGCGGACGGTCATCAGCGGGCCGCAGCGGCGGTTGTTGAAAAGCCGGCCGCTGCCGTCGACGAGCCAGAAGCGGCGGTCGCCGGCGACCCCGGCGGGCTCCAGGTGGACCTCGTCGGGGTGCACGAGGCCGAGCGCCTTGACCGGCGCGATCGAGATGCGGACCACCCGTCCGGGCATGACCGGACGATACCGGCGGGCCGGTCGCGCCGGCGACGCTCGCGCTCCGATAGGGTCGGGCCGTGAGCGCGCTTCGCGAACGCTTCCCGCCTCCAGCGCTGATGGGCATCGTCAATGTCACGCCGGACTCGTTCTCGGACGGCGGCAGCTTCCTCGACCCCGGGGACGCGATCGCCCACGGGCGGGCGTTGGCGGACCAGGGGGCGGACGTGCTCGACGTGGGCGGAGAGTCGACGCGCCCGGGATCGGACCCGGTGCCGGCGGCGGAGGAGTTGCGGCGCGTCCTGCCGGTGGTGCGCGAGCTGGCCGCGGCCGGGCCGCCGCTCTCGATCGACACCATGAAGGCGGAGGTCGCCGAGGCGGCGCTGGCGGCGGGCGCGGCTTTCGTCAACGACGTCACCGCGCTGCGCAACGACCCGCGGATGGCCGCCGTGGTGGCTGACGCCGGCGTGCCCGTGTGTCTGATGCACATGCTTGGCGAGCCCAAGACCATGCAGGATGCCCCGGCCTACGACGACGTGGTCGGCGAGGTGGGCGAGTTCCTCGCCCGCCGGGCCGACGCGGCGGTTGCGGCGGGGATCGACCCGGCGGACATCTGTGTCGACCCGGGGATCGGGTTCGGCAAGACGGTCGAGCACAACCTGGCCCTGCTCGCCCACCTCGACCGGATCTCCGCCCTGGGGTTCCCGGTGCTCGTGGGGGTCTCGCGGAAGCGCTTCCTGGGTGCGCTCGCGGGCGGAGGCGAGCATGAGCGCGGCCCCGCCGGGCTGGCCGCCGGCCTGGCCGCCGTCCGCCGCGGGGCCTGGATGCTCCGGGTGCATGACGTCGCCCCGACGTGGCAGGCGCTGCGCCTGCAGTCGGCAATCGAGTCGGTGCCGTGAGCGGACCGCTGATCGAGATCCGCGGCCTTCGCGTGTTCGCCCACCATGGAGTGCTGGAGCAGGAGCGGCGTGACGGGCAGACGTTCATCATCGACGTCGCCCTGGCCTGTCGGCCGTCCGCGGCGTCGAGGACGGACGACCTTGCCGACACGGTCAACTACGCGGCGGTCAGCGACCGGGTGGTCGAGCTGGCGCAGGGAGGGCCGTACGACCTCATCGAGACGCTCGCCGACCTGATCGCCTGCGAGCTGGTGCGTGGGTTCCCGGTCGAATCGGCCCGGGTCCGCGTGGCCAAGCCCGATGCGCCGATCCCGTACCCGTTTGACGAGGTCGCGGTGACGGTGACCCGGCCTGCATGACCGGCACTATCGGTCTGGCCAACTTGCCCGTATAACGGGATGGTGGACGAGATCCGGATCGTGGTGGTCGACGACCACCCACTGTTCCGGCGCGGGTTGATCGGTCTGCTCGAGTCGGCGGGGATGCGCGTCGTGGGGACGGCGTCCACGGTTCGCGGCGCCGTCGAGACCGCCCTCGCGCTTCGGCCGACGGTGGTGCTGATGGATCTGGAGCTGGAGGACGGCAGCGGCATCGACGCCGTTTCCCGGCTGACGGCCGCCGTGCCGGATGCGCGGGTGATCATGATCTCGGAGTCGCGCGACCCGGCCGACATGCTGGCCGCCGTGCGCGCCGGCGCGGTTGGCTATCTGACCAAGGATCAGCGGCCAACTCGGCTTGCCCAGGCGGTGGCCGGGGCTGTGCGCGGCGAGGCGGCGCTGTCGCGGACGATGGCCGCCCACCTGGTCGAGGACGTGCGTGAGTCCGCGCGCGGAGGCGGCGCCCCGGCGCGGCTGCCCCAGCGCGAGCCGCTGACGCCCCGCCAGCTCGAGATCCTGCGTCTGATCGCCGCTGGCCAGACGACCGCCGAGATCGCCGGCCGCCTCTACCTGTCGCCCGAGACCGTGCGCTGGCACGTGAAGGCGATTCTCCGCAAGCTGAAGGCGCGCACCCGCGCCGAGGCGGCGGCGGCCCTGCGCGAGGTCAGCTAGCCCGCTAGCGGGACGCGCGCGCGGTGTCGGTGGCCAGCCGCAGCAGCCACAGCGACACCATCAGGCTGTAGGTGATGACCGCGCAGGCCACGCAGAGCGCGGTGACGCGGCCGACGGGACCGGTGAGCAGGGCGAAGATCTCGTCCAGCAGCGGCCGCATGACCACGAACCCGATGACGCCGATGACCCCCAGGTGGATGGTGGTACGGCGCACCTCGCGCGGCCGCAACTGCGGGAAGCGCGCGTCCGCCCAGGCGGCGAGCGCAGCAGGGCAGATCAGGAGCACGACGGTCAGATCCATGAGGGTCGACATGGCACCATCCTTGGGTATTGAGCTTGGGAGCTGAGGCAGGCCAGCGAAAGAACCTTCCTCATGTCTCTCCATCGGCAGTGCTGCCCATCATGTGAAGGAATCCATGCAAAGACCACTCGATCGGGTGAACCACGCCTACGTCGCCTTCGGTGCCAACATGGGCGATCCTGCCCGGACGTTCGCCGAGGCGCTGCGCGAGCTTGCCCCGGACGTGCGGGTGGTCGCGGTGTCGCCGGCCTATCGGACGCGGGCGATCGGACCCGAGCAGCCGGATTACCTGAACCTGGTGGCAGAGGTGGAGACGGCGCTTGCGCCGCTCGACCTGCTGCATCGCCTGCAGGCGCTGGAGCTGGCGCACGGCCGTGCGCGCGACCTGCGCTGGGGCCCGCGCACGCTCGATCTCGACGTCATCTGGTACGGCGGCCTGGAGTGCTACGGGCCGGAGCTGATCCTGCCCCATCCGCGGGCGCACCAGCGAGAGTTCGTCTTGCGGCCGCTGTGCGACCTGGCGCCCGGTCTCGAGTTGCACGGCCGTCCGGCGGCGGAATGGCTGGCCGGCCTCGAGCCGCAGGGCGTTGCCCGCGCCGACTGACGCTGGCCCGTTAATGCACAGGCGGGGGCTGGGGCGTACACTTTTCGGAATGTCGTACCTTGAGGACCTCGAGGAGTACGACGCCGAGCTCGAGCTGCGGCTGAAGCGGGAGTACGCGACGGTCTTCGGGATGTTCCGCTACTGCGTGCTGACGGCGGAGGCGACGTATCTCTGCAACCGGCTGGACATCGAGCACGCGAACACCGCCGCCTATCCCATGGTGCGCCTGACGATGGAAGACGTCTGGGTCTGGGACAAGAACCGGCCCAGCCGGATCATCCCCCGCGCCGAGGTGCACACCACCCAGGACGTGACCGTCGAGGAGCTTCGCCCGGACGGCGACATCGCCACCACGTTCCCGCCCGGGTTCGAACTCTCCGACGGTTGAGCCGGCCGCCGCTGCTGGCCGTCGACGCCGGGAACACGGACACCGTGGTTGCGGTGTTCGACGGCATGGAGGTCGCCGCGCAGCGGCGGGCGCCGACCGCCGGCCGTGCCGAGGCCGAGCGCCTCGTCCGTGAGGTGGTGGACGCGGCCCGGCTGCGACCGGGCGCGACCGTCGTCTCGACGTCAGGCAGGCTGCTCGATGATGCCTACCGGGCGTTGATCCCGGAGCTGCTCGGCCATCCGCCGATGCTCGTCGACGGCGGTACCGCCGGGCCCGACCGGATCGCGAACTCTGCGGCAGCGCACGCGCTCCTGGGCGGCGCCTGCATCGTCTGCGACCTGGGCACCGCCACGACGGTGGACGCCGTCGATGCCGGCGGAGGATTCCTGGGCGGCGCGATCGCCCCCGGGCTCGTGGTCGCGCTGAGCGCCCTGGTCGAGCATGCAGCGCGCCTGGTGGAGATCGAGCTGCGGCCGCCCCGGCACGCGATCGGCGCGGACACTGTGGAGGCGATGCGGTCGGGCTCCCTGCTCGGGCACGCCGGTCTTGTCGACGGGCTCGTCGAGCGCTTCCGCGACGAGCTGGGCGAGTCGGTGCCGGCGGTTGCGACCGGCGGGCTGGCGGCGATCGTCGTCCCCCATTGCCGAACCGTGTCGCGGATCGAGCCGCGGTTGACGCTGGACGGCCTGCGCGTGCTCTGGGAACGCGGCCGGGCGTGACCCGTGGCGGCGCGGTCCCGCCTACAGCTGGACGTACGCGCCGACCTCGAACACCTGGTCGGGCGGGATCCGGTAGTAGCGGGTGACTGGCGTCGAGTTCTGGTACAGCAGCGCGAACAGGTGCTTGCGCCAGCCGGCCATCCGGGTTCGACCGGTGGGAAGGATCGAGACGTGATCGACGAAGTACGAGACCCGATCCGGATCGAGGTCGGCCCCCTGCGCCGCCGCCAATCGGATGACTGCCACCACGTCCGGCTCGTCCTGATAGCCGTAGCGGGCCGTGAGCGCCAGGAAGCCGAGCCGCAGCTGCTCCATACGAAGCCGATGTGCACTGGCGACATGAGGCACGCCGACGGTCTCGAGCTTGAGCAGCACTACCCGCTCGTGCAGGACGCCGTTGTGCTCGACGTTCCGCAGGAGCGCCGTTGGCGCCGTCTCCAGCGACTGTGTCAGGAAGACCGCGGTGCCGGGCACCCGGTCTGGTCGCTCGTCGATCATCCGGTTGATGAACTTGCGCACCGTCACCCGGCCCTCGCGCATGACCCGGGCCAGCTCGGACCGGCCGCGGTGCCAGGTGGTCAGGATCGTGAAGAAGATCGCTCCGACCACCAGTGGGAACCATCCACCGTGGAACACCTTGGTCAGGTTGGCCGCGAAAAACGTCAGCTCGACCGTCAGGAACAGGGTGGCGCCGGGGATGACCATCCACAGCGGCTTGCGCCAGGCCGAGCGGAACACGACGAACGCCAGGAAGGTGTTGGTGGCGAAGATCGCCGAGAGTGCGATCCCGTAGGCATTGGCGAGCCCGGTCGGCGACCGGAAGGTCAGCACGAGGCCGAGCACGGCCACGAGCAGGAACCAGTTCACGAGCGGGACGTAAATCTGCCCGAACACCTTCTGCGATGTGTGGCGGATCGTCATTCGGGGCAGGAATCCGAGCTGGATCACCTGCCGGGTGACCGAGAAGGCGCCCGAGATGACCGCCTGGGAGGCGATCACCGTTGCGACCGTCGCCAGCACGACCATCGCCCTCTGGCCGGTCTGCCCACCGGGCACGAGCAGGAAGAACGGGTTGACGATCGTGCCCGGGTGGGCCAGGATCAGCGCGCCCTGGCCCATGTAGTTGAGCAGCAGCGCGGGGAAGCAGATTCCCAGCCAGGCACGGGTGATCGCCTTGCGGCCGAAATGGCCCATGTCGGCGTAGATCGCTTCGGCGCCGGTTACCCCGAGGAACACCGATCCGAGCGACAGGAACGCCTCCTTCGGATAATCGACCAGGAACGTTCCCGCGTAGGTCGGAGAGAGCGCCCGGACGATGCCCGGGTGGATGAGCACCTCGCGGCCGCCGAGGATGCCGAGCACGACGAACCAGATCACCATGATAGGACCGAACAGGCCGCCGACCGCGCCCGTCCCGAATCGCTGGAGCGCAAACAGGACGATGAGGATCACGATCGAAAAGGGAACGATCTGGGACGCCAGCGCCGGAGATGCGACCTTGAGTCCGGACACTGCCGATACGACCGAGATGGCGGGTGTCAGCATCCCGTCGCCGTAGAACAGTGAAGCACCGAGCACACCGACGATCACCAGGCCCGTCTTCCGGCGCGATTTGATCACTCGTTCGATCAGCGACACCAGCGCCATGATCCCGCCTTCGCCATCGTTGTCGACGCGCAGGATGAGCAGGACATACTTGATGGTCACGACGATCATCAGCGCCCAGAAGATGAGAGACACGGCGCCATATACACGCACCGGTGACGGCACCATCGGGTGATCGCCGGTGAAGATCAGCTGCATCGTGTAGAGCGGGCTGGTGCCGATGTCGCCGTAGACGACCCCGAGCGCGCCCAGTGAGAGCGCCGCCGCGGCCAGCCCGCGGGCCGTGTTCGGATCCTGGCGGTGGGGCTGCTCGGCATCGTCCGCCGCTGCCGGCGCGGGCGTCCGAACCGGCGGTCTCGCCGGTCGCACCATGGCGGGAAAGGCGAGCTTCATGACTTGCCCGGGAGCGCGTGGGGCTGCGCCGATCGCTGGGTACCGCGGCGGCGCACGCGGCCGCCCGGAATCACGACCAATTCGGGAGCGGTGGCGCGGGCGGCACGCCGGATCGCCCAGCCGGCACGGCCGGCCAGGACGAGGGTGTCCACCGGCTCGGCGGCCGCCAGCAAGGCGGGCACGCTGCGGCACGGCACGATCTCGACGCGGCCGCGCAGGCGCCGTGCCCGGAGGTCGGCAGCCGCGCGCTCGCGGAGCGTCGACAGCCGGGCGGCAATCCTCGGCGGGCAGGCGCTGATCGGAAGCACGGCCGGGAGGACGGCGGGGAGCAGGATCTCCACGAACGGCGGCAAGCCGAGCTCGTCGCCGGCGGCTACAGCGATCGCGGTGCTGAGCACGTCCGGCGACAGGTGCGAGTCGGTCGCGACGACCAGGGTCTGGTGCGACATCAGGCTGCCTTTGCAGGCTGGAGGATCATCACCCGCTGCTTCGCCTCGGCCATGATCTGGCGCGCGGCCGGATCCTGCATCGGCATCCGATAGCGCGTCGGGTGCAGGCTGTTCGCTCCGAGCAGGATCAGCTGCGAGTGGCGGCGATCGGCCTGGGACAGGATCAGCGCGGCCGGGTCACGCGTGCGCACGTGGGTCGTGTGCAGCGACAGGCCGTAGCGCCGGGCGTGCGCGCAGGCCTCGTCGGTGAGTCGCGCGATGTCGTCCCCCAGCCCGTCGATCTCGCTGTCCATCTCCTCGTCCAGCGGAATCTCCGTGAACAGCAGCAGGACGATCGACGCGCGGCGCTCCGCGGCCAGCCGCAGTGCGACCTCGAGCGCATCCGAAGGCGCGGCGGAGCAGGCGGTGTTGATCGGGATCAGCATGGTGCGCACCGCCGGTTCGTGCCGCGGTGCCCGCCGGGAGCCAAGAGGTGTGGTTGTTGCCATGTTCACACGGTGCCACCCGCTCGATCACGACGGGATCAAGAATCGGGCGTCCGGCATATCAATCTGCGCACGCCGGCATCACGAAGGCATCACGACCGCCGCTCGCGCGGGTTTCCGGTCGATCATCTAGCGTTGGCCGTGTGTACATCCTGATCGCCGGCGGTGGGAAGGTGGGCGCGAATCTGGCGGGTGTCCTGATCGCACAGGGGCACGAGGTCACCATGCTGGACAGCGACCGCGAGCGCTACCGGCTGCTCGAAGAGCGGTTTGGCACCATCGTCCGATACGGTGATGCCACCGAGCTCGCGCTGCTGGAGCGGGCGGGGGTCGAGCGCGCCAGCCTGCTGGTGGCCGTGACCGGCGACGACGAGGACAACCTGGTGGTGAGCCAGGTTGCGCGCGACAAGTACGGCGTCCCCAAGGTGATTGCTCGCGTCAACGATCCCCGCAACCAGCCCCACTTCGACATGCTCGACATCTACCCGACCGTCTCGGCCACCAACACGATCCTGACCCTGGTCGAGCATGAGCTGCCCCAGCACGAGCTGCTGACGTTGCTCGACCTGCGGCGCGAGAACCTGGAGATCGTGGAGTTCGTCGTCGAGGCGGGCACCGCCGCCGCCGGCCGTGCGGTGCACGAACTCGGGCTGCCCTCGCAGGCGCGCCTGATCTGGATCAGCCGCGAAGCCGGCAGCGAGATCGCGCGTGGAGACACCGTGCTCCAGGCGGGCGACCAGGTGATCGCGATCCTGGCGCCCAACGCCGAGCCGGCGCTGCGCCGGCTGCTCGGCGCGGAACCGGTCTGAGCCTCCGACCGCCCGCCGCTATCCGCGGACCCGGGCGTGCTCAGGGTCGTAGAGCACGTCCTCGGCCACGGTCGCGGGGACGAGATCGCCCAGCACCTCGACCCGCACCTCGTCGCCTGGCCCAAGCTCCGCCGGCAGGTAGGCATAGGCGACGTTTCGGCCGACGGTGAATCCGTAGGCGCAGCTGCGCACCCGGCTGATCACCTCGCCGTCGCGATGCACCGCCTCGCCGCCGTACAGGGTCAGATACTCGGAATCGCCGACGAGCAGCGTCCGGATGCGCCGGGCCGGCGAGGTCCCGGCTTCCGCGGCCAGCGTCTCGCGGCCGGTGAAGTCACCCTTGTCCATGGCCACACAGAAGCCGAGGCCGGCCTCGAACGGGGTGTCGCCGGAGGTCAGGTCGGTGCCGTAGTAGCGGTATCCCTTCTCGATCCGCAGCGAGTCCAGCACGCGGTAGCCGCAGACGCGGAGGCCGTGCGGCCCGCCCTCGTCGAAGAGCGCATCCCACACCTGGACGGCGGACTCGGCGTCGACGTAGAGCTCGAATCCGAGCTCGCCGACGTAGGTGATCCGCTGGGCCAGGACGGCCGCACCGGCGACGCGGATGGAGTGGGCGGTGCGGAAGGGGAACGCGGCCGCGCTGACGTCGTCCGCGGTCACGGCCGTCAGCACCTCGCGGGCGGCCGGGCCCCAGATGCCGACCACGGCCAGCTCGTCGCTCCGGTCGCGGATGCGCAGCGGCTCGTCGCCGGCGCGCCGAGTCGCCTGCAGCCGGCCCATGTCGGTTGCTGCCGATCCGGCACCGGTGACCACGCGGAAGCGGTCGTCGTCGAGCCGGGTGACCGTGACGTCGGCGACAATTCCGCCGCGGTCGTTGAGGAGCTGCGTGTAGACGACGCTCCCGACCGGCCGGTCGATACGGTTGCAGGCGGCGCGCTCGAGCAGTGCCAGGGCGCCCGGGCCGGCGACCTCGAGCTTTCCGAACGACGTCATGTCGATCATGCCCACCTGCTGCCGGAACGCCCGCGACTCCTCGGCGATCGTGTCCAGCTCCGGCGGCCTGGTGAATCCGAACGCCCGCTGGTCGGCGCCGGCGCGCCGCCATGGCCGGCCGGGACGCAGGTAGTCGGCGCGCTCCCAGCCGCTCTTGGTGCCGAACACCGCGCCCTGCTCCTGCAGCCGGCCATGCAGCGGCGACAGCCGCTTCGGCCGCCCCCATTCGTCCACGTCGAGCGGATAGCGCAGCCGGTAGTAGTAGCGGTAGACCTCCCGCGCCGTCGCCGCGGTGAACGCCGTGTCGCGGTAGGCGGCGCCGAATCGCCAGGCCTGATAGCCGGCCATGTCGAGCTCGGGGGCGCCGCCGGTCATCCACTCGGCGATCGCCTTGCCGATTCCACCGGCGCCGCCGAAGCCGTTCAGTGAGAGGCCCGCGGCCAGCCAGTAACCGGGCACGGTGGGCCACGGGCCGAGCAGCGGGTTGCCGTCGGGCGTCATCGCGTCGGGATGGCAGACGAGGGCGACCATTCCGGCATCCTGGAGGAAGGGGAAGCGGCGGACGGCCCCCTCCAGGAGCTGCCGGAAGCGGTCCTGGTCGGCCGGCAGCGTGGCGGCGCCGTGCTCCCAGGGGACGCCGTCCTCCCAGCGCGACACGGGGTTCGGCTCGTAGCCGCCGAAGAGGACGCCGCCGGCCTCTGACTTCCCGTACACCAGGTTGTCGGTATCCCGGAAGCAGGGCATGTCGTGGGGCAGCTCGTGCCCCGGCACCGCCGCCAGCGCCACGTGCTGGTGGTCGACCGGGATCGAGGGGGTGAACGCGCCCACCATCGCCGACACCTGCGGCCCCCACATGCCGCAGGCGTTGACCACGCACTCGGTCTCGATGCGGCCGCGCTCGGTGTGTACCGCCCCCACCCGTCTGTCCTGGCCGAGCTCGATCCCGGTGACCCGGGTGCGGGTATGGATGCTGACGCCCAGGTTGCGAGCGGCGTCCGCCAGCGCGTAGGTCGCGGTGTGTGGGTCGACGCAGCCGTCGTCGGCGATCCAGACGGCGCCGTAGAGCGACTCGGGGGTGGCGGCCGGCATCAGCGCCGTCGCCTCGTCCGGCCCCAGTACCTCGACGCCGAAGCCGATCCCGCGGGCGCGGGCGGCGCCCCGGCGAAGCTCGAGCAGGCTGTCCGGGCTGGAGGCGATGCGCAGGCTTCCCACCGTCTGGAAGACGCCCAGCTCGCGGTAGAGCTCGACGCTGTAGCGGCGGAAGCGCATCATCGTCGCGGACGGGTTGAACTGCGTGACGAGACCGGCCGCGTGACACGTCGAGCCGCTGGTCAGCTCGCCCTTCTCGACCAGCATCACGTCGCGCAGACCGGCGCGGGCCAGGTGGTAGGCAACGCTGCAGCCGGTGATGCCGCCACCGATAACGACCACCTGCGCCCGGGCCAGCTCGTCTTGCACGCCGCGATTCTTGCAGACCGTCGGTGAAACCCACCGCCTGTGAGCCGCTCCGGATTCGAGGCGACCTCGTATAGTTGCCCGATGAGCGACGACGCCGGCGTCCAGGAGCTGCTCGAGCTGGTGCCCGCGCTCCGCGACCGCAGCGCCGTCTCCGAGCTCGTGGGCGGGCTGACCAACACCAACTACAAGGTGGATACGCCCGACGGCGCCTACGTCGTGCGCGTCTCGGCGAAGGATGCCGGCATGCTCGCGATCGACCGCGAGAACGAGTACCTGAACACGGTTGCCGCGGCCGACGCAGGTGTCGGGGCGAAGGTGGTCGATTACGTGCCGGAGCGGTCGCTGCTGGTGCTGGAGTACATCGAGGGCGTGACCCAGACCTCGGAGGACCTGCGCCGCGGCGACACGCTCGACATGGTCGCCGCCGCCTGCCGGCGCCTGCACGGCGCCCGCCGCTTCCGCGACGACTTCAACATGTTCCGCATCCAGCGGCGCTACCTGCAGCTGGTCCAGGACCGCGGCTTCCGGCTGCCCGAGCGGTACACCGAGTTCGAGCCCCAGGTGCGCCGGATCGAGCAGGCGATGAGCGTTCGCGACGAGGGCACGGTGCCCTGCAACAACGACCTCCTGGCCGAGAACTTCATCGACACCGGCGGCGAGTTCAGGCTGATCGACTACGAGTACTCGGGCAACAACGACGCCTGCTTCGAGCTCGGCAACGTGTGGAGCGAGTCGAACCTCTCGCTCGACCAGCTGGAGCAGCTGATCGGCCACTACTACGGCCGGCCGCTGCGCAACAAGGTGGCGCGGGCGCGCCTCTGGGGGCTGATGTCAAAGTACGGTTGGACGCTCTGGGCGTCGATCCAGGACGGCGTCTCGGACATCGACTTCGACTTCTGGGAGTGGGGGATGGAGAAGTACACGCGTGCCGTCGCCGAGTTCGACGGCGACGACTTCCCCCGGCTCCTGGAGGACGTCCAGCGGGCCGACTGAGCGCGCGATGTCGGATCCGCACCGCATCGACCCGCTCGCCCGCGCCTTCGCCGGTGTCGCGGACGTCTACGACCAGGCGCGGCCCGACTTCCCGCCGGAGCCGATCGACTGGGCGTGGCAGCGGCTGGGCCTGGGAGAGGACGACACGGTGGTCGACCTGGCCGCCGGCACCGGCAAGCTGTCGCAGGCGCTGGTCGGGCGGGCCGGCAGGCTGATCGCGGTCGAGCCGCAGGCGGAGATGCGACGGGTGCTGGCGGAGCGGGTGCCGGCCGCGGAGATCGTGGACGCCACCGCCGAGGAGCTGCCGCTGAACGCGGGGTCTGTGCGGGCGGTGTTCGTCGCGTCTGCCTTCCACTGGTTCGACGGGCCGGCCGCCCTCGCGTCGATCCACCGGGTGCTCGTGCCCGGTGGTGGCCTGGCCCTTCTGTGGAACGACTTCGACGACGAGGGCCAGCCGTGGTCGGAGGAGTTCGGCGAGCGCCTGGACGCGGTTCCGGCACCCGATGCGCGGCCCGAGAATCGCCCCCACACCGGCCTCTGGCGGACGGCGTTCGAGGACAGCACGCTGTTCGGCCCGCTGGAGTCACGGGTGTTCGCCCGCAAGGCGCGGGTCGAGGTGGACCGGCTGCTGCTCCTGATGTCCACCTTCAGCGTTCTGGCGGCGCGGCCGCAGGCCGAGCAGCAGGCGCTTATGAGCGACCTGGGGCGGATCGTCGAGCCGCACGCGGTGGCCGGCGAGGTGGAGCTGACCCGGCGCGTCGACGTCCATCTGACGCGGGCGCTGTAGGTACGGCCGGCGCCGATAGGATGGCCGCATGGCGCATCCGTCGACCGCCGACTACGAGAGCCGCCTCGCCGAGCTGGCGGTCCGGGTGGGCGTCGATCTGGAGCCGGGCCAGGACGTCTTCGTTCTGGTCTTCGATGTCCAGCAGGCGCCGGTCGCGCGAGCGATCGCCGACGCCGCCTACCGGGCCGGGGCGGGGGTCGTCAGCGTGCTCTACTGGGACCAGCACGTCAAGCGCTCGCGGCTTCTGCACGCCGATGCCGCCAGCCTGAGCAGCGTGCCCGACTGGTGGGAGCGGCACATCGCCGAGTGCGTCGAGCGGCGCGGCGCCTACATCGTCGTCTGGGGCGACCCGGATCCGAACCTGCTGGCCGACGTCGACCCCGAGCGCGGCGGCATCGAGCAGATGCCGCTCGTGGCTTCGCTGCTTGCCGCCCAGCGTGGGGGCGAGATCGCCTGGCTCTTCCTGCCCGGGCCGTGCCCGGGAATCGCCCAGCGGCTGCTCGGCGAGCCGGACATGCCCTGGCTGTGGGAGATCATGGCGCCTATCGTGCGCATCGACGCCGCCGACCCGGTGCGGGCCTGGGACGATCACCTGGGCCGTCTTCGTGACCGCGCTGCGTTGCTCGAGGAGCGCGGGTTCGAGGCGGTGCACTTCGCCGGACCGGGCACCGACCTGACCGTCGGGCTGCTCGCGTCCGCCCGCTGGATGTCGGCCGAGGTGACGACCGTGCGGGGCCGGCGGAACGTCGTCAACCTGCCGACCGAGGAGGTGTTCACGACACCCGATCACCGCCTGACCGAGGGCGTGGTGCGGGCGACCCTCCCCTTCCAGCTGCACGGCGGCGGCCTGGTCGACGAGCTGTCTCTGCGGTTCTCCGGCGGCCGGGTGGTGGAGGTCGAGGCAGGGCGGCACACGGACGCCGTGCAGGCGCAGATGGCGGTCGACCCGGGCGCCGCCAGGCTGGGCGAGGTGGCGCTGGTCGAGGGATCCTCGCCGGTCGGGCGAAGCGGGGTCGTGTTCGGCGACATCCTGCTCGACGAGAACGCGACCTGCCACATCGCCTGGGGGGCCGCCTACGAGTTCACCGTGCCCGACCTTCCGCCCTCGGCCGAGGCCCAGGACGCCATCGGCTTCAACGTCTCGACGGTGCATCAGGACGCGATGATCGGCGGCCCCGAGGTGACGGTGTCCGGGATCGAGCCGGGCGGCGCCCGGGTGCCGATCATCGTCGACGACGCATGGTGCCTGGACTGACGTTTGCCCTGCCGGCGGTGGACGGGCCGGACGTGCGCCTGTCGGACGCCGTCGGCGATGGGCCGGCCGTGCTCGTGTTCGTGCACGCCGACTGCCCGACCTCCCTGCTCGCCCTGCGCCGCCTGCCCGCCGAGACGCCGCTGCCGCTGGTCGTGATCGCCCAGGACAGCTTGCCCGACGCGGCCAGGCTGGCCCGCCGGGCCCGTGTGCGGGCGCGGGTGCTGGTGGACGCCCCGCCGTATGCGGTCTCCCGCGCCTGGGACGTGACCACGGTGCCGACCGCCGTCCTGGTGGAGCAGAGCGGGATTCCCGGCACGCGGGTCGAGGGCTGGGACCGGTACGCGCTCGCAGCGCTGCTCGGGGTGCCGCTCGCCGACGAGCCGCCCAGCCACAAGCCGGGCTGCGGCTCGCGCTGGACGTACGACCAGCATGCCGGCGGCCTGGACGAGCTGGAGGACATGTTCGAACGCGGCTGGAGCGACGGCTTGCCGGTCGTGCCGCCGACACCGGAGCGGGTGGAGGCCATGCTTGGCGGGCGCGATCCCGGCCGCACGCTGGGTGCCGTGCCACCGGTCGGCGGCGAGGCCACGCTCGAGCGGGTCGCAGCCTGCGCGGTGCTGGCGGGCTGCCGACCGGAGCACTTCCCGCTGGTCGCGGCGGCCGTCGAGGCGGCGCTCGATCCCGCCTTCAACGTGCACGGGATCAATGTGACCACCCAGCCGGCGGCGCCGATCGTGATCGTCAACGGGCCGGCCCGGGAGCGGGCAGGGCTGAATTCGGGAATGGGCGCGCTCGGACCGGGGACGCGCGGCAACGCCACCGTCGGGCGCGCCCTGCGGCTTTGTCTGAGCCTCACCGGGGGCGCCGTGCCCGGCGGGCTCGACCGCTCCACCCTCGGCCATCCCGGCAAGGTCGGCCTGTGCATCGCCGAGAACGAGGAGGCGAGTCCCTGGCCGCCGCTGCATGTCGAGCGGGGGTTCGCGGCGGATGCGTCGACCGTCACCGTCCTCGCCTGCGACGCGCCGCTCTCGGTGTCCGACCACCGCAGCCGCAGCCCCGGGGAGCTGGCATTCGTCCTGGCCCGCGCTGCCGAGGCGACCTGGAGCCCGTTCTGGTGGCCGATGGACGACGACTCGCTGTTCGTCGTCTGCCCCGAGCACGCCGCGCTCTTCGCGGCCGCCGGCTGGGACAAGCCGCGCCTGCGCCGGGAGATCTTCGACGCCGCCGTGCGCCCCGCCGGCGAGCTTCGCCGCGGTGAGACGACGCCGCGCGTGCACGAGAGCCCCGACGACGAGCCGATCCACAAGTGGACCGACCCTGAGCGCATCCTGATCATCTGTGCCGGCGGCGAGGCCGGCCGCTACTCTGCGGTCCTCGGCCCCTGCGACGGCATGGGGACGCGGCCGGTGACCCGGGAGGTGCGATGGAGTATGTGAGCCCGTTCGATCCGCGTGTCGCGCAGCCGGTGCACCCAGCCCCTCGCCCGCGCGGGCTCGCCGGGCACACGATCGTCCTGCTCGACATCCGCAAGGCCCGTGGCGACGAGTTCCTCGACCGGCTGGCCGAGCTCCTGCACGAGCGCGGGGCGGCCACCGTCCGGATGGCCAAGGAGACGTTCTCCAAGCCGGCATCGGGGGAAGTGGTAGCGGCGGTGCCGCTGCACGGTGACCTGGCCGTGGAGGCGCTCGCCGACTGAGGATCGTGCGTGTCGTGCAGTGTGCACGACGTGGTGCGGCTGGAGCAGCTGGGCGTGCCGACGGCGGCGGTTGGCACCGAGCCGTTCGTGGACGAGGCGCTGGAGCAGGCCGCGGCCCTGGGCATGCCGGGCTACCGCATGGTGTTCGTGCCGCACCCCATCCAGCTGCTCGACCCGGCCGCGGTGCGGGCGCTCGCCGACGCCGCCTTGCCGGCGATCGAAGCGCGTCTGACCACGCCGGCGCCCGCTTGAGCTCGGATACGCCGTGAGGCTTTCGTGCGATAGGGGAGTAGTGCATGGGCGCCCCGCCACCAGCCCCTACCGGGATCGCAGCGACGCCTCGCTGATGCGGGCCGCCGCCACCGATCCGGCGGCATTCTCGGAGATCTATGACCGCCACGCCGGGACGCTCTACGCCTGGTTCCGGCAGCGGTTGGCGTGGGCGGCAAGCGATCTCACCGCCGAGACGTTCGCCCGCGCCTGGTTGGCACGCGACCGCTTTCGTGACCTCCGGGAAGGCTCGGCGCTCCCCTGGCTGCACGGGATCGCCGCCCACGTGCTCGCCGATGCGGTGCGTCGCGACCGCATCGAGACGCGGGCGCGCGAGCGGCTGGGGCTGCCGCTCGACCTTGCCAGCGAGGACGGCTACGACGACGTCGAGCGCCGGCTCTCGCCGCGGCTTGCCGTCGGCCGGGAGCTTCGCTCCCTGCCGGAGCACGAACGCGAGGCGGTTGAGCTGCGCGTGCTGGAGGAGTTGCCGTACGACCAGGTCGCCGACCGCCTGGCGATCGCGCCTGCCGCCGCAAGGCTGCGCGTGTCGCGGGCACTGCGGCGGCTGGCCGGAGCCGTTTCCAAGGAGGACATGTGAACACCACGCTTCCGCCCAGTTTGGTTCGCTACCGGGATGAGCTCGAGGAGGCCGGGCGGCGGGATCTCGCCGGCGGTCGCAGTCGGACGAGGGTCCGCGTACGGCTCGGCGTCGCCGGAGCCGTCGGCGTCGCGGCCGTGCTGGGCGCGGTCATGCTCGTCTCGAACAGGGACAACGCGGTCGTGCAACCGGCCTCCGCGGACATCCTGCGTGGTGCGTCGGCGGCGCTCAACCCGGCCCCGGGATCGATTCTGCAGATCGCGTTCTCGGCCACCCAGGACAACGGCGACGGGACGACCGTGCGCTGGCGCCAGGAGACCTGGGAGCAGGTCGGTCCGCCGTACGACGACCGCCTGATCAACCAGCTCCTGCCGGGCACCCCGGCGGGAGTCGAGAGCGCGAACCGCGCCGGCCTCCCGGAGATCTACGACCCGCGCACGAACACCATCTACGTTGGGCCGAAAGGTGTCGCCCATCCGAGCCAGCGCCCGCGGCTGTCACCCGGCCCGCGGCCCGGGACGTACCGCCTCAGCGTCCCCGGCTCCCACCTGCACAGCATCGTCATCACCGCAGCTCAGGCCCGGCTTCTGCGTGCCGGCAAGCTCGACCTCGCCTTCCGGATCGGGCCGGCGGGGCGGCCGGTGCGCCTCGGGTTGACCAAGGTCAGGGCCGCCAAGCCGCGCCACACCGCGCCGGCGGTCACCGCCGATCCGTTTTCGCCGCAGTTCCGCGCACAGATCAAGGCGCTGATCCGCTCCGGGCAGCTCCAGGTGGTCGGTCCGGTGGTCGTGCACGGCCGGCAGGCGATAGAGATCGCCTCCGCCGATCGGCACCTGGTCTATGACGTCGCCCCGAACACGTACCGGCCGCTCGAGTTCGATACCCGCGGCACCACCGGCGGCGTTGACATCTTCATCAGCACGTATCGCGTCCTGCCCGGACGCGGCAACGCCGCGCTGCTGAGCCTACGGGCGCAGCACCCAGACGCCACGATTGACCGAAGCGTGGCCGACTACAACCACGCGCTGAGCCGGCTCTTCCCCCACGGATAGGCGACAGCCGCCGATGCAGACGCCGGCCGTCAACCAACGGCCGGCGTCACATGCGATCAGGAACGGCCCTCAGCCGCCGCCGTAGATCGAGATCGGGAGGTCGAGCAGGCGGTCGAGCTCGCTGGCGGGAAGCTCGGCCAGCTCCGCCTCGTGGCTCGACAGGTGCTCCGCCGCGTCCGGGAAGCTCGCCAGCAGCACGCGCTCGGCGTCGTCCACGGTCGTACAGGCCATCAGCTCGCCGCGCACCTGCTTTGCGCCGGGGAGGCCGCGCAGGTACCAGCCGTAGAATTTGCGCAGGAAGCCCACCGAGCGCTCCCGTCCCATCTCGCGAACCACCTCGCGCATGAACCGCACGAGCTCGGCGACGACCTCGCCCGGCTCGGGCTCCTGGATCACGCCCCCGGCCATCTCGCGAAGCGCCCACGGCCGCCCCTGGGCGCCCCGGCCGACCATGACAGCCGCCGCCCCGGTGTCGTCGAGGACCCGCTCGGCGGTCGCCCGGTCGGTGATGTCGCCGGAGGCCATCACCGGCACGCCGACCCGCTGCACCAGCTCCGCGGTCAGGGAATGGTCGGCGGTGCCGGTGTACATCTGCTGCGCCGATCGCGGGTGCAGGGTCAGGGCCGCCACGCCTACCGCCTCCAGCTTGGGGCCGAGGTCGAGCGCAGTCCGCGACCCGTCGCGGACGCCCCGCCGCATCTTCACTGACACCGGCACGTCCACTGCATCGACGACCGCGCCGGCCAGCGTGCAGGCCAGGTCGTGATCCTCGAGAGCGCTTGCCCCGGCGCCGGTCTTCGTCACCTTGCGCACCGGGCAGCCGAAGTTGATGTCGACCAGGTCGGCGCCGGCGTCGACCACCATCTGCGCCGCCTCGGCCATCCGCTCCGGCTCGCTGCCGAAGATCTGGACAGCCAGTGGATGCTCGTCGCGGGCGATCCGCAGGTAGCCGAGCGTGCGCTCGTTGCCGTAGGAGAGGCCGCAGGCGGAGACCATCTCGGAGCACACCAGGCCGGCCCCGAAACGCCGTCCCTGGCGCCGGAACGCCTGCACCGAGACGCCCGCCATCGGTGCCAGTGCGACCCGGGTCGGCACCTCGACGTCGCGAATCAGCCAGGGCTCGTCGATCCTGCTCACCGGGGCATGGTACCGCCCGCCGAGACCTGCCCCGGACGCGGCCGTCGGGAGGTTTGACGGGTCGCCGGAGGCGGAATATAATCCGGCGTCCCTCGGTGCCAGCCGGGATTTGTTCGGGCATCCAGCGCGGCGTCCGAATCGACCGGCCGACACCGTTTTCGTATGCAGGCCACGGGGGTTCCCCGAACCGAAGGATCGAGGCAGTGGAAAAGGACGTCATCCTCACGCCCGAGGGCTACGAGCGCCTGAAGGCGCAGATTCAGGACCTCGAGGTGAACAAGCGCAAGGAGGTCGCCGACCGCATTCGCGAGGCGCGCGAGTTCGGCGACATCTCCGAGAACTCCGAGTACGACGACGCCAAGAACGAGCAGGCGCTCTTGGAGCACCGGATCGCCCGGCTCAAGGAGCAACTTCGCGCCGCCCGCGTGATTGACGCCAAGGACGTCCCCAAGGACGTCGTGTCGGTTGGATCGCGCGTGCGTGTCAAGGACGTCGACCACGGCGACACCGACACCTACGAGATCGTCGGCTCGGCTGAGGCGGATCCGGCCATCGGTCGCCTCTCGAACGAATCCCCTGTCGGCCGGGCGCTGCTCGGCCGCAAGAAGGGCGAGACGGTCGAGGTGGCGGCGCCGGCAGGCGCCATCCGGCTCAAGATCATGGACATCAAGGCGGCCTAGCGCGGCCGCGTGTCCGAGAACCCGGAAGAGCGCATCCGCGCCGACCGCGCCGCCAAGGTGGTGGCGCTGCGCGCCGCCGGGGTCGATCCGTACCCGGCGCGGGCGGTCGTCCGCGAGCCGGTGGCCGACGTGCGCGCCCGTCACGAGGGGCTCGCGCCCGGCGCCGACAGCGGCGATCGGGTGCGCCTGGCCGGCCGGATCAGCGGCCGCCGCGGCCACGGCAAGGCGATGTTCCTCGACCTCGCCGACCGCAGCGGCCAGCTGCAGCTGCACGCCACCCTGGACGGACTCGGCGATGAGTCGTACGGCGGCCTCCAGGAGATCGACCTGGGCGACGTCGTCGCGGTGGCCGGCGAGGTCTTCTGCAGCCGCCGCGGCGAGCTCTCGGTGCGCCTGGACGAGTGGGCGCTCCTCGCCAAGTGCCTGCGACCGCTGCCGGACAAGTTCCACGGGCTGACCGATGTCGAGCTGCGGCTGCGCCGCCGCTACCTCGACCTGCTCGTCAACGAGGAGTCGCGGCAGTTGGCCGTCGCCCGTTCGAGGATCGTCACGGCGATCCGCGCGGCGCTCGACGGCGAGGGCTTCCTGGAGGTCGAGACGCCGGTTCTCCAGCCGCTCTACGGCGGCGGCGCCGCCCGGCCATTCACCACCCACTACAACGAGTACGACCGCACCTACTACCTGCGGATCGCCACCGAGCTCTATCTGAAGCGCCTGATCATCGGCGGTCTGGAGCGGGTGTACGAGCTGGGCAAGGACTTCCGCAACGAGGGCGTGTCGTTCAAGCGCAGCCCCGAGTTCACCATGGTCGAGTGGTACGAGGCGTACGGCGACTACCAGACGGCGATGGCGATCACCGAGCGGGTCACCGTGGCCGCCGCGGCGGCCGCCGGGTCGCCCGTGGACATGACGCCGCCGTGGCCGCGCAGGACGTTGCGCGAGGCGATCACCGCCGATGCCGGCATCGACCCGATGGCCGACCGCGACCTGGAGCGCTTGCTCGAGCCCATGCGCCGGGACGGCGTCGACGTCTCGGGCGACCACACCTGGGCGCAGGCGGTCGACCACCTGCTCTCGCACTACGTCGAGCCGCGGATCACCGCA
>DASUHT010000097.1:0-23889 GCA_036273335.1 Gaiellales bacterium
GGGATGCGGGCGCTGGCGTGGCGGGCGAGTGGCTGGCTGGTCGCCCTGGTCACGCTCTGGGTGCTGACGGTGCTACCGGGGCGGCTGATGCCGCGGGTCGCCGACGTGCCGTTGCCCGGCCGCACCGGTGTCACCAGCCTCGGCCTGGTGATCACCCTGGCGGTGCCGCTCCTCTGGTGGCGCTTCGTCAGCCGGCCGCGCCTGGTGCCGGTGGCGCCGGTGAGCGGCACCGACCGCACCGGCGGCCTCGCGGCGGGGCTGGCGGGGGCGATGTTCGCGACGCTGCTGCTGACTGCGGTCAACCCGTTCGCGCTGGTGCTCGTGCTGCCCGCCGTCCACGCCTGGCTGTGGCTGGCCCACGCCGCCCGGATCAGCCGGCGGACGATGCTCGCGGTCTGGGCGGTCGGCCTGATCGGCCCTCTGGCACTTGTGATCGAGCTCTGGCACGGCCAAGGGGCGGGCTCACAGACGCCGCGGGCGCTGGTGGCGATGACGGCCAGCGGCTACCTGACGCCGGCCATCCCGATCTGCCTGGCGCTCTTCACGGCAGCCGGCATCCAGCTGCTGTCGCTGGTCACCGGCCGCTACTCGCCACCGCACCCGCCGGCGCTGTAACCGCGGGTTACAGGAGCACGTACTCGACGACAGTGCCGGCCTCGACCACTCCCTCGCCGGCCGGGATCATGGCGATCGCCCCTGCCAGGGCGGCGTGGGCGATCAGGTGCGAGTCCTGTGCCGACTGGGCGACCAGGCGCATCCCGTCGTCGGCTGCGACCAGGCTGCAGCGGACGGCGTGGTCGCGGGTGGCCAGGCGGGCGATCGGCTCGGCCAGCCGCGCCCTCGCCCGCGCCGGCGGCGGCGCGCCCTGCATCGCCAAAAGCGCCGGGCGCACGAAGAGCTCGAAGCAGACCAGGCTCGAGACCGGATTGCCGGGCAGGCCGAAGACCAGGGTGCCGTCCGCGGTCGCGCCGAACCAGAGCGGCTTCCCCGGCCGATGGGCGACGCGCCAGAAGAGCTCGCGCACACCGAGCTCGGAGAGCACCGGCTTCACATGGTCGTGCGGCCCCACGGAGACGCCGCCGGACGAGACGACGACGTCGGCGTTGCGCAGCCCCGCTGCGAAGGCGTCGCGGATCTCCCCGCGATCGTCCGGGACGACCTCGGTCGCCACCAGCTCGGCGCCGGCCCGCGCCGTCTGAACGGCCATCGCGGTCAGGTTGGACTCGTAGATCTGGCCGGGCTCCAGCGGCCGGCCGGCCCGCTGCAGCTCGCTGCCGGTGGCGATGGCCGCCAGCCGCGGCCGCCGCGAGACCGTGACCTCGGCGACTCCCGCCGCCGCCAGCGCCGCCAGGCCGGCCGGTGCCAGGGTGGCCCCCGCCGGCAGGATGACGTCCCCCGCGGCCACGTCGCTGCCGGCGGCGCGCACCCAGGCTCCCGTCGCGGGCGCCTCGGCGTGCAGATGGCCGCCCTCCTCGACCGCGTCCTCGATCGGGACGACCGAGTCAGCGCCGCCCGGAAGCGGCGCCCCGGTGGCGATCGCCGCCGCCGCCGCCTCGGGCAGGGGCGAGGGCCGGTCGCCGGCCGCGATCCGGAAGGCGACGGCGACCGGCCCGTCCCCCAGGTCGGCGGCGCGCACCGCGAAGCCGTCCATGGCCGAGGTGGCGAAGGGAGGGAGCGAGACGCCGGCGAGGGCATCGGCCGCCAGCACCCTGCCGGCGAGGCCGGGTTCGACCTCCGCCGTCTCGACCTCCAGCCGCCTGGCCTCGCCCAGGATGACGCGGACGGCCTCTTCAGGACGGAGCACTAGGTCGTGGGCGGCGGACCGCCGCCACCGCCGCCACCGCCACCACCGCCGTTGCCGCCGCCACCGCCGTTGCCGCCGCCACCGCCGGTACCACCGCCGCCGTTTCCGTTGCCGCCGCCGTTGCCGTTCCCGTTGCCATTGCCGTTTCCGGTGCCCGCGGGCGGCTTCGGCTTGGGCGGTGGCGGGACGTAGATCGGGAACTGCGACGTCCAGGGCTGGTAGAAGCCCGTCGGCGGATAGGCGGGCGTCCAGTCGACGGCCGGGAAGCGGGCGCCCTCGGCGCGCAGCACGTCCTCCATGTAGGCCTTCCACATCTCGGCCGGGTAGCCGCCGCCGAAGGAGGCCGCCGATCCGACCGAGTTGTACATCGGGATCTCGCCCTGCGGGAAGCCCATCCACACGCAGGTGGCCAGGTTCGGGGTGTAGCCGCAGAACCAGGCGTCGTTGTGCGTCTCGACGGTGCCCGTCTTGCCCGCCTCCGGCCGGTATGGCGAAAGGTACGCGGCATTGCCTGTGCAGAGAGACGGGCACGTGATGTTGTCCTTGAGGATGCTCGTGACCTCGTACGCCGCCCACTTGGGGATCCGGCGCACGCCCGGGTTGTCCCTGGCCGGCGTCGACTTGTCGATCTTGGTGTTGCCGTTGTAGGAGCTGACGTCAGTGATCGCCAGCGGCGGGTGATAGAGGCCCTCGTCGGCGATCGTCGAGTACGCGCTCGACATGTCGAGCGGCGAGACGAGGCCGGTGCCGAGGATGATCGAGGGCACCACCGGCAGGTGGTCGGAGTGCGGGATCCCCAGCCGGTAGGCCATGTTCACGGTCTTGTCGGCCCCGATGTCGATCGAGAGGCGGGCGAAGACGGCGTTGATCGAGCCGTCCAGGGCCTCGTGCAGGTTGTACGTCCCACCGCCCGGCTCGGCGTTTTGCACCGTCCACGTGCAGGAAGGATAGCCGTAGCAGTTCGGGAACTGGTAGACGAACGGCGCCTGGCCCGAGTACTGCGTGGTCTCCGGGTCGATGTGGTCGTCGACGATCCCGGCCAGCAGGCCGAACGGCTTGAAGGCCGAGCCGGCCTGCCGCTTGGCCTGGGCGGGCAGGTCGTACTTGGCCTTGGCCGGGTCGGTGGACGCGTCGAAGGCCAGGATCTCGCCGGTTCGCGGGTCGATCGAGACGAGCGCGGCGGCGGGCTTTCCGGGCTCGTGGCCGAGGATCTCCGAGAACGCCCGCTTGGCCGCCAGCTGGAGCACCGGGTCGATGGTCGTCTTGACCCGCAGGCCGCCGTACTTGAGCGATCCGTCCGGATACTCGCCGTCGGCCACCCGCTGGCGGATGATCGATTCGACGTACTGCACGAAGTAGCCCTGGCGGACCGTGTTGTACGGGTTCGACGGCTTCAGGCCGAGGCCGCGGCGGACCGCGTTCTGGTACTGCGTGAGCGTGATGTCGCCGACCTGGTACATGGCCAGCAGCACCTCGTTGCGGCGCGCCCGGGCCGCCTGCGGGTGCAAGTTCGGGTTGTAGTCGGTGGGCGACTGCGGCAGGCCGGCCAGGGTGGCCGCCTCGCGGACGTTAAGGTCGCGGCAATGGACCGAGAAGTAGACGCGCGCCGCCGCCTCGCAGCCGTAGGTGACACCGCCGTAGGGGACGACGTTCAGGTACATGTTGAGGATCTTCCCCTTCGACCAATCGTCCGCCATCTGGGTGGCCAGCCAGGCCTCCTTGATCTTGCGGGTGTAGGTTTGGTTGTCGTTCAGGTAGAGCAACCGCGCCAGCTGCTGCTCGATCGTCGATCCGCCCTGCGTGACGTGGCCGGCGAAGACGTTCTCGATCAGCGCCCGCATCGTCCCCTGGAAGTCGACGCCGCCGTGCTGGTAGAAGCGCCGGTCCTCGATGTCCACCGTCGCCTTGCGCAGCCACGGCGAGATGTGCGCGCCGCTCACCGGCGTGCGGTTCTCGGTCGACGGGACGACGGCCAGCTTGCCGCCGTAGCGGTCGTAAATGATCGTGTTGACGCCAGGCAGGTTGGGCTTCAGGGTGTTCAGGTCGAGGCCCCTGGTGATGTGGTCGACGGCCACTCCGGCGCCCACCGCGCCGGCCGCCAGGGCCGCGAAGAAGATGCAGACGCCGACCACCAGGGCGGTGGCGAAGAACGAGCGCCGGTTGCGCCGGCGGTTGACCATCCGCCGCTTGCGGCGGCGGGCGGCCACGTGCGCCAGCACGTCGTCGTACTGCTTCTGGTCGCGGGGGGGCGTCATCCGGTCACTCCCCGGCCTCGATCGCCTCGGCCAGCACGCCGTCCTCATTCAGCGCGGCCAGGCAGCGCTCCCGCAGCCAGGCACCGGTCTGCGCCGCCTGGGCCGGGTCGGCGACCCATGCCGACGCGGTGTAGACGGCGCCCTCGGCGGTGACATCGGCCACCGCAACGCCCGGGCCGGGCCGGTCGCCGAGGCGACCGGGCGCCGCCGCGACCTGCTGCGCCAGCACCTCTTTGACCCGCACCGGGTCGGCCGCGACCGGCACCACGAGCCGGGCCTGGGCGAGACTGACAGGGTCGATCAGGGTGTAGTTGGTCACGCGGGAGTTGGCGAGCTCTTCGTTGGGGATGAGGATGCGCCGGTTGTCGGCGGTGCGCAGGCGCGTGTAGGCAAGACCGATGTCCTCCACCACGCCCTCCGCGTCATCCACCGATACCCGGTCGCCGAGGCGCACCGGCTGGTTGATCGCGATCATGATTCCGGCGATGAAGTTTGCCAGGGTTGTGCGCGCCGCGAAACCGACAACCAATCCGACCACCGCCGAGGACGCCAGCACCGCCTGCGCCACCGCCCGCGTGCCGTTGTTTGCGAGCAGCACCACGAGCACCCCGATGAACACCGTCAGCGCCACCGCGATCCGCCGCAGCAGCCGGTAACGGGTGGTCACCATCGCCTGGTCGCCCGGCGGCAGCCGCTCCAGCCAGCGCCGGCCGGCGCGGGCGACGATGCGGTCGACGACGAAGATCACCACCAGCAGCACGGCCAGCGCCGCCAGCAGGTACCACTCGTCGCGGCTCATGGCGCCAGGCCCCGCTGGAAGATCAGCCGCCCGCTCTCATAGTCGAGCACGCCCACCGTCCGGGGCGGGCCGTCGGGGGTGAGGCGTCCGGTAACCGTCCACACCAGCCTGCCATTCGCCACGACAGTCGTCCTCCCTTTGCCCGTGGCCACGCTGATCCGGCGGCTGGGCAGCCACAGCAGATCGACGCGTTCTGCGCGAACCCCGGAGCCGGCGAAGTCGCGCGCCGCGATGCGTGCCGCGTCGGCCGGGGTCGCCGCCCGCGCCGACCCGATCTGGCGGGCCGCGTCGATCATGAACCGCCAGCCGTCGAGCGGGTTCGAGAGAAAGTTCACCGGCTCACCGGGCCCGGTCGAGGCCGCGGCCAGACGGCCCGGCCCATAGAGGACGACGGCCGCCACGACGACCGCCAGGACCGCCCAGAACAGTGCGCTTCTCCTCACCCCCGAACACTACAATCGCACCGCTATGCGCCGCAGCCTCACGCCGCTCTGCACGCTGCCGGCGCTTCTGGCGCTGCTCAGCGGCTGCGGGGTCAAGTCGGAGCCAACCGGCGCCCAGCCGCCGCTGCCCCGGCGGGTCGTCGACGGCACCGGGCGAACGGTCACCGTTACGCGGCCGCCGCTTCGGGTCGTCTCTCTCGATCCCGGCCTGACCGCATGGCTCTTCGCCCTCGGCGAGGGCGACCGGGTGGTCGGCCGAAGCGGCGCCGAGACGTACCCGAAGGCGGCACTGAGTGTCCCCGTCGTGGGCACGGACGCGCAGAGCGCCGGCCGTATCGCGGCTGCCCGTCCCGATCTGGTGGTGGCCCCGGACACGGTCTCCGTGGATGCCGCCCGCACGCTCTCGGCACAGGTGCACGCGCCCGTCTACGTCGCCGGACCGCAGACGATCGCCGGGATCCAGCACGACGTGCTGGCGCTGGCCGGGCTCCTCGGCAGTGCGGAGCGGGGCCACCAGTTGGTGGGCCAGATGCGCCACCAGCTGGCGACCGTCCGGGCCGAGGTGCAGGGGGACGGTCGCGTTCCCGTATTCGTCGACCGCGGCGACCGCTTCACGATCCCGCCGGACGGGATCGCGGCCAGCGAGATCGCCGCCGCCGGGGGGCGCGACGCCGCCGCCAATGCCGATCCCAACGCTCCCTACCCGGCCGCCGGGCTGGCCCGGGCCGCCCCCCGCGTCTACCTGGCCAGCGCCGGCACGACGACCCTTGCCCAGCTGCGCTCATCTGCCGCCACCCGCCACCTGCCCGCGGTGCGGGCCGGCCGCTTCCACGTTGTCTCGCCGCAGTCGCTGACCGATACCGGCCCGCGAGTGGCTCGGACCGTGCGTCGCCTGGCGGCGATCCTCCATCCGGGCGCGGTGCAGGGGTGAGCCGGCGCTACGACGCCGTGCTGCTGGATGCCTTCGGAACTCTGATCACGGTCGACGATCCATTCGTCCGCCTGCGCGACGCCGTCGCCGAGGCTCTCGCGATCGACGTCCCGCTGGCCGACGCCGAGGCGGCGTTCCTGGCCGAGATGACCTACTACGCCGACCACTGTCACGAGGGCCGCGACCCGGCGTCGCTCGATGTCCTGCACGCCGAGTGCGCCGCGATCGTGCTCGAGCGCCTGGGCATCGAGCTCGACCCGCAGGTGGCGGTGCGTCTGCTCGGGCACTCGATCCGCTACCGGGCCTACGCCGACGCGCCGCCCGCGCTCGCCGGCCTGTCCGCGGCCCAGGTGCCGGTGGCGGTGGTCTCCAACGCCGACTACACCCTGCCCGGCATGCTCGAGCAGGCCGGCCTCCGTCTCGAGCACGTCTGCAGCTCGGCGGCGACCGGCTCCAGCAAGCCTGACCCCGGCATCTTCCGCGCCGCCCTGGCCGAGCTCGGCGCCGACCCGCGCCGCACCCTGCACGTCGGCGACACGCCCGCGGCGGACGCCGCCGGCGCGCGGGCGGCGGGCGTCGACGTGCGCATCATCGACCGCTCCGACGCGGGCGGCGGGGATACGATCGGAGCCCTGACCGAGATCCTGGAGCTGATCGGATGACCAACCGCAGGCCCGAGACCACCGCCGCCCGTGGCGGCCGGCCGGCCCAGCAGCCGGGGGTGCCCGCGGTGACCCCCGTGCACCGCGAGACGATCTACGAGTTCGAGTCGGCCGGGCAGTTCGCCGAGGTGATGGCCGACAGCCGGAGCGGCTACCTCTACTCCCGCATCCGGAACCCCAACACCGACGAGCTGGCCGCGGTGGTGGCCGAGCTGGAGGGCGCCGAGGCGGCGCACTGCTTCGCGTCCGGGATGGCCGCGATCAGCGCCGGCATCGACGTTCTCGCCGGCCCCGGCGGGCGGGTGGTGGCGAGCCGCGAGCTGTACGGCCAGACCTACTCGCTCCTGCGCCGACGCGGCGACACGGTGTTCGTCGGCGTCGACGACGGGGCGGCGCTGGCCGCCGCGGCCGACGGTGCGGCGCTGGTGGTCGTCGAGACGGTCTCCAATCCGCAGCTGGCCGTCGCCGACATCGGCGAGGTGGCCGCGGTGGCGCACGCCGCCGGAGCCCGGGTGCTGGTCGACAACACGGTGGCGACGCCGCTCGGCTGCCGGCCGCTCGACCTGGGCGCCGACCTGGTCGCCCACTCGGCGACGAAATACCTGAACGGCCATTCGGACGCCCTCGCCGGGATCCTGGCCGGCTCGGCCGAGCTGATCGCAGAGGTTGGCCGGCGGGCGCTGGATACCGGCGCGACGATGGCCCCGGACACCGCCTGGCTCGTCCGCCGCGGCCTTCGCACGCTGCACCTGCGGCTGGAGCGAAGCGCCCAGAACGCCGCCGGCGTGGCCGCGTTCCTGGCGGCCCATCCGCGGATCGCCACGGTCCGCTATCCGGGCCTCGCCTCGGATCCCCAGCACCGGGTCGCCGCCCGAGTGCTTCGCGGCTACGGCGGGATGGTCACGTTCGACGTCGACGGCGGCCGGCAGGCGGCCGAGGCAGCGATGGACGCCTGCCGGCTGATCCTGCGGGCGACCAGCCTGGGCGGCGTCGAGTCGACCATCTCGCACCCGGCGTCGACCAGCCACCGGCAGCTCTCGCCGGTCGAGCTGCGAGTCGCCGGCATCAGCGACGGCTCGCTGCGGCTGAGCGTGGGCATCGAGCACCAGGACGACCTGATCGCCGATCTCGACCGCGCGCTTCGGTGACCTTCCAGCAGCCGCGCGTGTCCCCGTGGTGGCTCGTCGCGCCGGCGGCGCTCTTCCTGCTCAACTTCGTCGGCGGTGCGATAAGCGGAGGCTCCGACCAGTCAAACGCGGTCTACCAGCTGTCACTGATCGCCCAGACCGCGGTCTTCGACCTCCTGCTCGCCGTCTACGTGGTGTTCGCCGCCTGGCGGTCGGGCGGCCCGGTGCCGGCGACGCTGGCCCTGCGCCGGGTTCCGCTCTGGCCGGCCGTCCGCCTGGTCGCCGTTGCGGCGGTGGGACTGACCGTGTTCGAGCTGGCGATCGACCCGCTCACAGGCGCCGGCCAGAAGCAGGGCATCGCACCCACCCATGCACCGCACGACCGCCACCAGCAGATCGCGCTGGCGGTCTCGCTGGTGGTGCTCGTCGTCCTGGCGCCGATCGCCGAGGAGCTCATGTTCCGCGGGCTCTGCTTCGCCGCGATGGGCCGCTACGCCCTGCCCGGGAGCGCCGCCCTGTTCGCGCTCGCGCACGGCCTGCCGGTGCTGCTCGTCCCGATCTTCGTCGCCGGCCTGGTGCTCGGCTGGGTGCGCTCCCGGAGCGGGTCGCTCTACCCCGGGATGGCGGTGCACATGACCCTGAACGCGGTCGCCATCGCGGCCGCGCTCGCCACCGCCTCGGCACGTCTTTGCTAAGACTCAGCGCATGGGGGCAGCCGACGATCCCATCGTCCGGGAGCACCGTGAGCGCATAACGGAGGCCGACCTGGCGATCCTGGCGGCGGTCAACCAGCGCATCGAGCTGGTCGATTCGCTGCATCGCCACAAGCGCAGCCAGGGTTACGCGACGGTCGACGCCGACCGCGAACGGCGGCTCCTGGAGCACCTCCAGGAGGTGAACCCGGGACCGCTCTCGGACGAGGCGCTGGAGCGACTCTACCGGCTGCTGCTGGAGCTCTGCACAGCCGAGGCCGCCCGGCTCTCGGGGGAGGAGGCAAACGCATGACCGACGTCGTCTCGGCAACCGAACTCACCCGCTGCTACGGCGAGGGCGACGCCGCCGTCCAGGCACTCCAGGGCGTGTCCCTGAGCATCCCCAAGGCCCAGTTCGCGGCCGTCATGGGGCCGTCCGGATCCGGCAAGTCGACGCTCATGCACATCATGGCCGGCCTCGACCAGCCGACCGCGGGCCAGATCTCGATCGACGGCATCGAGCTGACCGAGCTGAACGACAAGAAGCTGACGCTCCTCCGCCGCGAGCACATCGGCTTCATCTTCCAGTTCTTCAACCTGCTGCCGATGCTGACGGCCGAGGAGAACATCCGCCTGCCGCTCCAGATCGCCGGCCGCAAGGTCGACGACGACTGGGTCGACCGGGTGATCGATCGGGTGGGGCTGAGCGATCGCCGAAAGCACCGGCCGTCCGAGCTCTCTGGTGGCCAGCAGCAGCGGGTGGCGATCGCCCGCGCGCTCATCTCGCAGCCGACGGTGATCTTCGCCGACGAGCCGACCGGGAACCTGGACACGACCACCGGCAACGAGATCCTGGCGCTGCTTCGAGAGGCCGTCGACGAGACGCAGCAGACGACGGTCATGGTGACCCACGATGCGACCGCCGCCGCCACCGCCGACCGGGTGCTGTTCCTGGAGGACGGGCGGATCGTCCGCGACATGCCGAAGCCCGAGCGATCGGACATCATGGCGACCATGGGGGCGCTGACGGGCTGATGCGCCGGCTCGCCCTGAAGAGCCTGCTCGGACACAAGCTGCGGGCGGCCCTGACATCGATCGCGATCGTCCTCGGGGTCGCCATGATGTCGGGCACGTTCGTGCTCACCGACCAGATCACGAGCGCCTTCTCGTCGATCTTCCAGTCGGCGCTCAAGGGCACGGACGTGATCCTGTCCCACCGGCAGGCGTTCACACCCCAGCAGGGCGGGGGCGGCGACACGGGCCCGCTGCCGGCGTCGCTGATTCCCAAGGTGCGGGCGGTGCCGGGCGTGGCCAACGCCGAGGGCCAGATCCAGGCGCTGGGCGCGATCGTCGTCAACGGCAACGTCGTCACGCCCAGCGGCGGCGCCCCCACGCTCGTCCTCTCGACGCTTCCCAAGCCGTACAACACGAACACCCTGACCGCCGGCCACTTCCCGCAGGGCCACGGCCAGATCGCCGTCGACACGTCGCTTGCCAACGACCAGCATCTGCACGTGGGCCAGCGCCTTGGCCTGACCACCGATCAGGGCGTGAAGCCGGTGACGGTGGTGGGCACCTTCGACTTCGCCGACTCGGCGTCGCTCGGCGGCGCCACCCTGGTCAGCACCACCTTCAGCGACGCGCAGCGCTGGTACAACCGGGTCGGCAAGACGTCGGTCATCGTCGCCACCGCCGACCACGGGCTGTCGCCGGTCGAGCTGAAGCACCGGATCATCGAGGCGGTGCCCGGGTTCGTGAAGGTGCAGACGGGCAGCGAGTCGGCTGACCAGCAGTCGAAGGACATCTCCAACTCGATCGAGTCGTTCCTCACCCCGCTGCTGCTCGCGTTCGCGATCGCGGCCGTGTTCGTGGGCGCGTTCATCATCTTCAACACGTTTTCGATCACCGTCGCCCAGCGCATGCGCGAGTTCGCGATGGTGCGGACGATCGGCGCCAGCCGCCGCCAGGTGCTGCGGACGGTGCTGCTGGAGGCGTTCGTGATCGCCGTCCTCTCCTGCATCATCGGCCTGGTTGGCGGCATCTTCGTGGCCAAGCTCTTCAACCAGCTGTTCAAGGCGCTGGGCGCCGACCTGCCGCTGGCCGGCATCACTATCCGCACGCGCACGATTGTCATCCCGGTGATCGTGGGGATGTCGGTGACGCTCCTGGCTGCCCTCATACCGGCGTTCCGGGCGACCCGCGTGCCGCCCGTCGCGGCGCTTCGCGAGGGCGCCACCCTGCCCCCGTCGCGGATCGCCAAGGTCGTCCCCTATCTGGCCGCGCTATTCCTGATCGGCGGGGTCGCCATCGTCGTTCAGGGTTTCTCTTCGGATGCCGGGGCGTTTTCCAAGATCCTTCGCCTCGGCCTTGGTTCGATGATCATCTTCCTGGGCACGGCGATGCTCTCCAAGTACCTCGTCCGGCCGCTCGCCAAGGGCATCGGCTGGCCGCTCCAGAAGCTCGCCCCGGGCCCCGGGCGGCTGGCCCGCGAGAACGCCATGCGAAACCCCGGCCGCACCGCGATCACCGCGGCCGCGTTGATGATCGGTGTGGCGCTCGTCGTCTTCGTCGCCGTATTCGTGAACGGGTTCAAGGAGACGTTCCTGGGCGCGCTCGACCGCAGCGTCAGCGCCAACCTGATCATCACGCCCCGGAGCCAGGGGCAGACGATGCCGCCGGCGACGGTGCGTACCGCGGCCACCACGCCGGGCGTCGCGGTGGCCACCGGGATCGGCTTCACCGAGGTCAAGATCAACCACGGCGGCACCGATGTGATCAACGGCATCGACCCTGGCAAGCTGACCCAGGTGTACACGTTCGACTGGCAGAAGGGCGGGTCGAACGTCCTCCTGACCAGGCTCGGAACGCGCGGGGCGCTGGTCGAGGAGCAATTCGCCCGCTCTCACCACCTGGGCATCGGCGACACGTTCATGGTGACCGCGGCGACCGGGCGCAGGATGCAGCTCAGGGTGCTCGGCGAGTACAAGGACCCGGTGCTCTTCGGCGGGTTTATGGTCGCCAATCGGACATACATCAAGCTGGCAACCGACCCGGGTCCCGGCGTGGTCCTGGTGCGCTACGTCCCCGGCGTCGATCCCGTCTCCGGCGAGCAGACGGTGAAGAACGCCCTGCAGGCCTTCCCCACCGCCAAGGTGCAGACGACCCAGGAGTACAAGGACAGCGTCTCGAACATGCTGAACCGGGTGCTGCTGCTGCTCTACGTGCTGCTGGCGATGGTGGTCGTCATCTCGCTCTTCGGCATCGTCAACACGCTGGCCCTGTCGGTCTTCGAGCGTACCCGCGAGATCGGCATGCTGCGGGCGATCGGCACGACCCGGTCGCAGCTGAAACGGATGATCCGGCTGGAGAGCGTGATCACCGCCATCATCGGCGGCATCCTGGGCATCGTGATCGGGATCCTGCTCGCCTGGATCGTCACCCAGGGGCTGAAGGACCAGGGCATCGTGTTCGCGATTCCGTGGGGCCAGATGGTCGCCTGCCTGATCGTTGCGGGGCTCGCCGGCGCCGCAGCGGCGGCGCTGCCGGCGCGGCGCGCGGCCAAGCTGAATGTCCTGGACGCGCTGCAGTACGAGTGACCTGAGCCGGGCGACGGCGCTGGCGACCGTCGCCCTCCTTGCCGCCGCCTGCAGCGGCACCGGGACGGCTACCCAGCGCACCCAGCCCGTCGACGACCCGCTGCCGATGCTCACGCGCCCGGCCACCGCAACCAGGCTGGCGCCGGCCCCACCGCCCTTCGACCGCTGCGCGCCCAATCCGGCCGCCCGCTGCTACCAGCCGCGCCAGATCTTCCGCGCCTACGGCCTGGCGCCGCTCTACCGCGGCGGCAACCTCGGCCAGGGGCGCACGATCGCGATCATCGACTCCTTCGGCTCGCCGACGATCCGCAGCGACCTGCACGCCTTCGACGCCGCCTTCCACCTGCCGACCGCCCGGCTCCAGATCGTCACTCCGGTTGGCCGTCCGCCGCCCTTCGCCCCCACCGCCACCCGTCTCGGCTGGGCCGGCGAGGCGACGCTGGACGTCGAGTGGGCACATGCCGTCGCGCCGCTCGCGCGCATCGTCCTGATCGAGACCCCAGTCGCCGAGACGGAGGGCATCCACGGGCTGCCGGAGATGATGCAGGCGATGCAGCGGGTGGGTCAGCGCACCCACGTGGACGTCTTCTCGATGTCCTTCGCCGCCACCGAGCAGACATTCCAGCCGGGCCAGATCGCCCGGCTGCGGACGGCGCTCGTGGCGGCGTCCGGGCGCGGCTCGACGCTGGTCGGAGCGACCGGCGATGACGGCGCCGCCGGCCTTCGCCCTGACCTGCACACGTTTTTCCGGCGGCCGGCGGTGGTCTGGCCGGCGTCCGACCCGCTGGTGACAGCGTTGGGGGGCACGCAGATCCAGCTCGACGCGGCGGGCCGGCGGCTGCGCCCCGACAGGGCCTGGAACGACCCCAGCGGCGCCGCCGGCGGCGGCATCTCCACCGTCTTTCGCCGTCCGGCCTACCAGCGCGGAGTGCAGCCGGGTCGCGGCGATGCCCGGCTGATCCCGGACGTCTCGCTGACCGGGTCGATTCTCCGCGGCGTCGTCATCCGCCTGGCCGGCTCCTGGCGGTACGCCGGCGGCACCTCGCTTGCGACGCCGCTCTTCGCCGGCATCGTCGCGCTCGCCGATCACGCGGCCGGCCGTGACCTGGGGAACCTCAACCCGCGTCTCTACGCCATGGCCCGCAGGCCGGGAGCCGGGATCGTCGACGTGCGTGGCGGCTCGAACTCGTTCGCGGGCGTCCGCGGCTATCGGGCGGTGGCCGGCTATGACCTGGCGACCGGGCTGGGCACGGTTGACGCGGCCCGGCTGGTGCGGTCGCTGGCCGGCTAACCGGCGCCTGCGTTCTCCACAAGCCGGTCCAGGGTCGCCCGCAACTGGTCGAGCTCGGCGTCGCCGATGCCGCGCCGCAGCTTCCGGTTGAACGCGATCACCGCGGTCAGGAGCTCGCCGTGCAGCTCCTCGCCGCGCTCGGTCAGCTCGACCTGGATCGCCCGCCGGTCGTCGGCGGCTCGCCGGCGTACCACCAGTCCGGCGCGCTCCATCCCGTCCAGGTGTCTGGTCAGCGTCGGCCCCTCGATGCCGACCGCCCGTGCCAGCTCCTGCTGCGTTCGCCAGGCCTCGCCGCGGAGAGTGGTCAGGACGAGCCAGATGGGGACCGACCCTCCGGCCGCCGCGAGCGCATCGTTGAAGGCGCGGCCGACCGTCCTGGCGCTCATCGCGAGCTGAAGGCCAATCGGTCGGTTCGGTCGCACGGCAGGGAGTCTACTATTGATTCGTGTGCTAATCTTTCGTCGACTCACGATTATCGAGGAGTGATCGATGACCCTGCTCACCCTGACCACCCCGCTGCTTGCGAACGGCAACCACTGGCATCACTTCTGGCTCTGGCCGCTGATCCCGCTGGCCTGGCTGTTCGTGATCTTCGTCGCCTTCCGGTTCTTCTGGGGGCCGCGGTACTGGCGCGGCCGGCAGGAGCGCCCGACCGACTCGGCGCTTCGCATCCTGGCCGAGCGCTACGCCCGCGACGAGATCACGCTGGACGAGTACCGGACGCGAGTGGCGGCGCTGACCGGCTGAACCGCAGCGGCGGAGGACTCGGCCGCCCGGAGCCGAAGCCGGCGCGGTGCACCCGACCGCCGCCCGATTCCAGGAGCGCGCCCGTGCGCTCGGCCTCGACGTCCACGTCGAGGAGCTCGCCGACTCGACCCGCACGGCTGCCGATGCCGCGCGCGCGGTCGGCTGCGAGCTGGGGCAGATCGTGAAGTCGGTGGTCCTGCAGACGGCGAACGGCGACCCGCTGCTCTGTCTCTGCGCCGGCGACCGCCGGATCGACCTGGCCCTGCTGGGTGAGGGCGTCGCGATGGCGCGGGGCCGCGAGGTGAAAGAGGCGACCGGCTACGCGATCGGCGGCGTGCCGCCGATCTGCCACGACCGGCCGATCGCCACGGTGATCGACCGCTCGCTCGAGCGCTTCGAGACGGTCTGGTGCGCGGCGGGGACGCCGAACGCGGTATTCGAGATCGAGGTCGAAGCGCTTCTGGCTGCGATCACCGACGCAGAAGTCCGCGATGTAACGGAGTAACCAGTGGGCGCAACAGGGCTCGAACCTGTGACCTTCCGCGCGTGAAGCGGACGCTCTCCCAGCTGAGCTATGCGCCCTGGGGTGAGCAAGTTTAGCGGCCCCGTACACTCCGCCGCATGAGCGAAGCGGTGGAGCTTTGGGCGGATGGCGCCTGTTCGGGAAACCCCGGGCCGGGCGGATGGGGCGCGGTGCTGCGGCTGGGCGAGCGTGTCCGCGAGCTGTCCGGGGGTGACCCGCAGACGACCAACAACCGGATGGAGCTGACCGCCGTCCTGGAGGGCCTGCGGGCGCTCACGCGGCCGGTGGATGTCGTGATCCACGTCGATTCCTCCTACGTCGAGCGGGCGTTCACGCAGGGCTGGCTGGAGACCTGGCGGCGCAACGGATGGCGCACCACCGGCAAGCAGCCGGTCAAGAACCGCGACCTGTGGGAGCAGCTGGCGGACGAGGTCGAACGCCACCGCGTCACCTGGAAGCGGGTCAAGGGACATTCGGGCGTCGAGCTGAACGAGCGGGCGGACGCCCTGGCGGTCGCGGCCTGCACGGGCGCCGCATCGGCACTCCTGCCACAATCCGGGGCATGAGCACGCTGCCGGAGGTCGACCATCCGGCGATCCGGCGCCGGCTGAGCACCCCGCGGTTGCGCGCGGCCGGCGCATCGCCGCTCGCCGCGCTGGCGCTGGCGGGCGGCCTCGTGATCGGGTCGTCGGTCGTGATCGCCCTGGTCACGCCGCACGTGCCGGCCCAGTCGGCCGGCATGTTCTACCTGGTCGCAGTTCTCGCCGCCTCGTCGATCTACGGGGTCGGCTGGGGGCTCGCGGTCAGCCTCGCGTCAGCTCTGGCCTACAACTTCTTCTTCCTGCCGCCGCGGCACACGCTGGTCATCAGGTCGTCCAGCGACTGGCTCGCGCTGGGCGTCTTCGTGGCCACCGCCGTCGTCACCAGCAACCTGGCCGCGCGCGCCCGGCGGGAGCGCGACGAGGCCGCCCGCCGGGCCGCCGAGGCCGAGCTGGGAACCCGCTTCGCGACGCTGGTCGCCCAGACATCCGACCTGGAGTCGGTGCTGCCGGAGCTGGCGGCGCTCGCTGCCGCGGCCCTGGGCGCCGGCGGCGGCACGCTGATCCGCGGCGAGGCGCCACCGCCCGAGGCTGGCGCCCACGTGATCCCGCTGCTGCTGTCCGGCGAGCGGGTCGGCGAGCTGCGCCTGACGGACGCACCGGACAGGATCGAGGACGACCCCTCGGCGGGTCGGATCGCCGGCAACCTGGCGGGGCTGATCGCGCTCGCCGAGGAACGCGAGCGCCGCCTCCGAGAGCGCGTCCAGACGCAGGCGCTGAGCCGGTCGAACGAGCTCAAGACGGCGCTCCTGCGGGCGGTCTCGCACGACCTCCGGACGCCGCTGCAGGCGATCACGGCCGCCGCCGGCGGGCTCCGCTACGCGGGCCTCGACGACGAGGAGCTGGAGCTCGTGCAGACGATCTCCGACCAGGGCGCGAACATGAGCCGGATGGTCGAGAACCTGCTCGACCTGTCGCGTATGCAGGCGGGCGTGCTCGGCCCGACGGCCGACTGGCTCGACCCGCGCGAGCTGGTCGAGGCGGCCGCCGACCGCTGCCCGGCCGGGGCCGCCGGCCGGCTGCGGCTCGACCTCCCCCACGACATCCCGCTGATTCGCGCCGATGCGGCGCAGCTCGACCGGGTGCTCGTGAACCTGATCGAGAACGCCCTCAAGTTCTCGGCGCCCGACGCCCCGGTGGACGTCGTCCTCGACGCCACGACTGCTGACGTCCAGGTGTCGGTGCTCGACCGCGGCCCTGGCGTCGACCCGGCCGAGGAGGCTGACATCTTCGAGCCGTTCGTCCGCGGCTCGGCGGCCCGGCGGGTGAACGGCTCCGGGCTCGGGCTGGCGATCGCCCGCGGCCTGGCCGAGGCAAACGCCGGCCGCCTCGAGGTCGCGGCCCGCGACGGCGGCGGCAGCACCTTCACGCTGACACTGCCCCGCGGCGGGGCCGCCGAGTGAACGACGAGCCCGCCCGCAACATCCTCGTCGTCGACGACGAGCGGCCGATCCGGCGCGCGCTCGAGGTCACGCTGACCAGGGCCGGCTATCGGGTGAGCACGGCCACCGACGGCTCGGAGGCGCTGACCGCCGCCGCGCTCGACCCGCCCGACCTGGTGATCCTCGATCTGATGCTGCCGGACGCCGACGGCGCCGACGTGTGCAGCCAGCTTCGCGACTGGCTGCGGGCGCCCATCCTCCTCATCTCGGCGGTAGGGGACGAGCAGGACAAGATCCGCGCCCTGGACGCCGGGGCCGACGACTACCTGACCAAGCCGTTCGGAATCGGCGAGCTGCTCGCACGTGTGCGAGCGCTGCTCCGCCGCTCGGACGGCGCCGGCGCCGGCGACCGCGTGCTGGAGGCGGGCGAACTGCGAATCGACCTGCCGCGCCGCGGCGTGACCGCAAACGGCGAGGAGGTGCGGCTGACGCCGACCGAGTTCGACCTTTTAAAGGAGCTCGCCCTGGCCGACGGCCGCGTGCTCACCCACCAGATGCTGCTGCGCAACGTCTGGGGGCCGGGGTACGCCCAGGAGACGCAGCTCCTGCGCACCCACATGGGCCGCCTGCGCGACAAGCTGGAGGAGCAGGGCGTGCCGCGAAAGACGATCGAGACGCTGACCGGCGTCGGCTACCGGCTGCGCGCCTGACCGTTCTCGGGGCCAGGCACCGTAAAGAAGGCGTCACACCCGCACGGGTCTCCCAACCGCGTGCCGCGATGACGGGTGTTTACGGGGCCAGGCTCCGTTACGAAACCGTCACAGGCGCAGCCTTGATGCCGTCGTGATGCCGCCGCGAGCGAATCGGTATGCGCCAGCGCCAACCTTGACACCATCGTGATGTTTCCGGGCCGATGCTTCAGGGATGAGCGACCATCACCTGATCGTTGCCACCGGCCCGCGCACCGATCCCGAGCTGCTCGAGCAGGCGATCGCCGAGGCGGCAGACGCCGTCACCGTGCATGTCGCGGTGCCGGCCGTGATGCCCGCGGCCATGCCGATCTCGGCCGTGCCGCCGCGGCTGGCCGAGCGGCTGAACCGCCTCGCCGAGACGGCCCGCGCGGCCGCGCATCGGCGGCGGCTTTGGGCCCGCGTGGAGATCGTGCCCTGCCGCGACACCGGCTGGGTCGTGACGACACTGGCCGAGCTCGAGCATCCCGACCAGGTGACGCTCGTCGGCGCGGCCGGCTGGCGGCTGCGGCGGGCGCTGCGCGGGATCGACGCCGAGACCCGCGTGCTGGCGCCGCACCAGCGGCTGCGCAGGCAGCGCGGCCCGGTCGCCGCGCCCGGCGCTGATACCGTGCATCCATGACCGAAAGCGCACATGGGGCGAGTGGGCGGACCGCCACCCGCACGGTGCGCCTGCTCGCGGTATCCGGCGAGGGCAGCGCGCGCCGCCGCGACCAGCTGGCCGGCGAGGAGCCGATGGAGATCCGCGTCGGCACGCCGGGGGCCAACCAGCAGGCGGTGGCGGTGACGATGCGCACGCCCGGCTCCGACTTCGAGTTGGCGGTCGGCTTCCTGATCACCGAGGGCGTGATCGACTCGGCCGCCGCGGTGCGCACCGTCCGCTACTGCGATGTCCCGCGGGCGGCGCAGCAGTACAACGTCGTCACCGTCGACCTCGATCGGCCGGTCGACCTGTCGGCGGCGACCCGGACCTTCTACACGACCTCCAGCTGCGGGGTTTGCGGCAAGGCCTCCCTGGACGCGATCGAGGTGCGCTGCGCGCCCGTGGCCGACGGCCCGCGGGTCGCGGCCGAAGTCATCCGCGCCCTGCCCGGCCGTCTCCGCGACGCCCAGCGGCTGTTCGATCGCACCGGCGGGCTGCACGCGGCGGGGCTCTTCACCGCGGACGGCGAGCTGGTCGTCCTGCGCGAGGACGTGGGACGCCACAACGCGCTCGACAAGGTGGTCGGCGAGCGCGCGCTGGCCGATGCGCTGCCCCTGGCCGGCCACGTGCTGATGGTCTCCGGCCGGGTCAGCTTCGAGATCGTCCAGAAGGCCGCCGTTGCCGGTATCCCGATCGTCTGCGCCGTGTCTGCGCCATCCAGCCTGGCGGTCGACGCCGGGCGCCGTTTCGGGATGACGATCGTCGGCTTCGTCCGCGACGACCGCTTCAACGTCTACTCCGGAACCGAGCGGATCGCCGCCGCGGCGACAGACGCCGCGGCCGTCTAACACCAGCGTCTGACCCCGCTATGACACTCAGCGTTTGCGCTTGCGGCTGTGCACGAACTGGAAGCCGAAGCGGCCCTTCACGCACAGGTTGCCGTGGGTCACGCTGTGGTCGAGCGGCGACGTGACCTTGACGATGTTGTTGTCCTGCACGTGCAGCTCGAGGCTGCAACCGACCCCGCAATAGGGGCAGATCGTCTCGGTGGTGGTCTGCTGCTCCTCGTCCCACTCACCGGCGTTTCGCATGTCGTGCTCGCTCTTGAACATGAGCGCGCCGGTGGGGCAGACGGCGATGCAGTTGCCGCAGTACACACACGCCGAATCGGGCAGCGGCGCGGCGTACTCGGTGGCGATCCGGGCGTCGAAACCGCGGCCGGCGACGGCGATCGCAAACGTGTTCTGCCAGTCCGTCCCGCAGCCCTCGACGCACTTGTAGCAGAGGATGCACTTCGCGTAGTCGCGGACGTAGAGGTCGTTGTCGACCTTGACCGGCTGGGCGACCGTGGCCGCCGTCTGGCCGTCGCCGGGGTGGTGGTGCCCGGCCCGCGCCCGGTCGCGCTCGCCGGCGGCGGCCGGCGGCGCCGGCGGGCCGTAGCGCTCGGGCTGGGCGCCGTACTCCGCCAGCCAGCCGTCCACTTCAGCAGTCGTCGAGAGGTCGACCGACGAGGCCAGGAACTCGAGCACCATCTTGCGGCTGAGGTCGACCCGCTCCGACCGCGTGCGGACGACCATCCCGTCCTCGGCCTTGCGGGCGCACGACGGCACCAGGGTGCGCGACCCCTCGAGCTCGACGACGCAGACGCGGCAGGCGTTCACCGGCGTCAGCGTCTCACCGAAGCAGAGCGTCGGGATGCCCAGGCCGCGCCGCTTGCAGGCGTCCAGGATGGTGCTCCCCTCCGGGACGTGCACGGCCTCGCCGTCAATCTCGAGCTGGACGGTCTTTCTGACCTCGACGGGAACGGCGCTCATGAGACCTCCGCGGCCGGGAACGGTGAGAACACGCGCAGTGCTGAGTCGATGGCGTTGGCCGCAGTCTGGCCGAGGCCGCAGATCGATGCGTCACGCATCGCCTCGGTGATCTCGCCGAGCAGCGCCAGCTCGTCCGCCACCGAGCCGCGCGGCCGGTTCGCAGCCAGCCGCAGCAGCGCCTCCTGCTGGCGCACCGTGCCGACCCGGCAGGGCACGCACTGGCCGCACGACTCGTCGCGGAAGAAGCCGGCGATGCGCAGCAGCACCGGCACCAGGTCGACGGTGTCGTCGAAGACCATCACCACGCCCGAGCCGAGCGTCGCGCCGACGGCCCGGGTGGCCTCGAAGCTGAGCTCCAGGTCGAGCGCGTCCGGGCCGACGAAGACGCCCGCGGCGCCACCCAGCAGGATCGCCTTCAGCGGCCGGCCGTCAGCGACGCCGCCCGCCATCTCCAGGAGCTCTCCCAGGCGGATCCCGAACGGCGCCTCGATCAGCCCCGGCCGCTCGACGCAGCCGGACATGCAGAAGAGGCGGGTGCCGGTGGACTGCTCGGTGCCGATCTGGGCGTAGGCGGCACCGCCCTCGTCCACGATGTCCAGCACGTTCAGCAGGCTCTCCACGTTGTTGACCACCGTCGGCTGGCGGAACAGCCCCTGGTCGACCGGGAACGGCGGCTTGTTCCGCGGCTCGCCGCGGTAGCCCTCGATCGAGTTAAAGAGCGCCGTCTCCTCGCCGCAGATGTAGGCGCCGGCGCCCTTGCGAAGCTCGATGTCGAAGCGGATGCCGTGGCCCATCACGTCCTCGCCCAGGAAGCCGTGCACGCGGGCCTGCTCGATGGCGTCGCCCAGCCGCCGGTGGGCCAGCGGGTACTCGCCACGCAGGTACAGGTAGCCGAGCTCGCTGCCGGTCGCGAAGCCGGCGATCGTCATCGCCTCGATCAGCGCGAAGGGGTCGTACTCCATGACGATGCGGTCCTTGAACGTGCCCGGCTCGGACTCGTCGGCGTTGCAGACCAGGTAATGCGGCCGCACCGGATGGCGGGCGACGGCGTCCCATTTGCGGCCGGTCGGGAAGGCGGCGCCGCCGCGACCCTGAAGGCCCGACTCGGTGACCTCGGCGACCACCGCCTGCGGGCCCATCTCGATCGCCCGCCGCAGCGCCTCGTAGCCGCCGTGCGCGCGGTAGCTGGAGAGGCTCCCGGGGTCGACCTGGCCGAGCCGGCGGAGCAGCCGAAGGCCGCTCTGGTCTGGCTGCGGCAGGTCGGGCGGCGGGGCCGGCGGAGCGGCGGCCCCGCCGAGGGCCTCGAGCACGGCATCGGCGCCGGCCGGCGCGATGACGTGCTCGTAGGCGTCCTCGCCGGAGTGTGCGACCATGACCGCAGGCGCCCGCTCGCAGAGGCCGAGGCAGGGCGACTCGAGCCAGATCGCGCGGCCGTTGTCCGGGTGTTCGCCGGGCGGGCCGACCCGCTTCTCCAGCTCGCGCATCAGCTCGCCGGCGCCGCGGCACGTGCAGCCGATGTCGTTGCAGACGTGGACGACGGTGGGCGCGCGCGGCTCGAGCGCGAAGAGGGCATAGAAGCTGGCGACGCCGTACGCCTCGGCCGGCGGGATGGTCAGGCGCAGGCAGACGTAGTTCAGGGCGCCCGGGCTGATCCAGCCGATCCGCTCCTGCACGGCGTGCAGCGTCGGCAGCAGCAGGTGGCGCTGCTCGCGCGCGTCGTGGCCGCCGTGCGACGTCCGCTCACCCTCCTCGGCGCGGGCGCCGCCGACCCAGCCGGTCAGCGGCGGGCCGAGCATGCCGTCCACCGCCGCCCGCTCCTCCTCGGTCGCCTCCGCCCCGTGGATCCGCAGGTCCATCGAGGGCTACGCCGCGGGGATGGTCTCGTGGCCGGGGGCCAGCTCCGACGCAGGAAGGCGCAGCTTCTCGACCCGGATCGCCGCCGCCTTGAACTCGGCCGTGCCCGACTTCGGGTCGGTGGCGTCGATCGTCAGGACGTTGGTGGCGACCTGGTCGGGGAAGTGCAGCGTCATGAAGGCCAGCCCGGGCCGCAGGTTGGGGTCGATGTGGACGGGCGCGACGACGCTACCGCGCCGGGAGCTGATCTGCACCCGCTCGCCCTCGACGACGCCCAGCCGCTCGCAATCCTCAGGCGACAGGTCGAGGGTCTCCGGCCGGCGCAGCGGCGAGGCGTAGCCGCCGCTCTGAACGCCGGTGTTGTAGGAGTCGAGCCGCCGCCCGGTCGTCAGGCGGATCGGGAAGTCGTCGTCCAGCTCGTCCACCGGCAGATCGTGCTCGACGACCATGAACGGCGCCCGCGGGCCGCGCACCGGCTCCTCCCACAGCCGCCCGTGCAGGAAGAGCGCGCCCGGGTCGTCCTCGCTCTCGCACGGCCACTGGATGCCGCCGAGCTCCTCCAGCCGCCGGTAGCTCATCCCCCGGTGCATGGGCGAGAGCGAGCGCAGCTCGTCCCAGGCCTCCTCGGAGCTGGCGTAGGCGAATTCCGGGCGGCCCAGCCGGCGGGCGAGCTGACACATGATCTGGATGTCGTCGCGGGCCTCACCCGGCGGGTCGAGGGCCTTGCGCACGCGCTGCACCCGGCGCTCGCTGTTGGTCACGGTGCCCTCGCTCTCGCACCAGCTCGCCGAGGCGGGGAAGACGACGTCCGCCAACTCGGCGGTGCGGGTCATCAAGATGTCCTGCACGACCAGGTGGTCGAGGCCGGTCAGCAACTCCAGCGCGTGCTGCGTGTCGGCCTCCGAGTCAGCCGGGTTCTCGCCGACCACGTAGAGCGCGGTCAGATCGCCTCGCTCCATCGCCTCGAACATCTGGGTCAGGTGCCAGCCGTACCGGGGCTGGATGGTGGCTCCCCAGGCCTCCTCGAAGCGGGCGCGGGCGGCGTCGTCGCGCTCGATGTCCTGGAACCCGGGCAGCTTGTTCGGGATCGCACCCATGTCACCGCCGCCCTGCACGTTGTTCTGGCCGCGCAGCGGATTCACGCCCGACCCGTACTTGCCCACGTGGCCGGTCAGAAGCGCCAGGTTGATCAGGCAGAAGACGTTGTCCACGGCGTTGTGGTGCTCGGTGATCCCGAGCGTCCAGCAGATCTCGGCCCGGTCGGCGCGCCCGTAGGCATGCGCCAGCTCCCGGATCGCGTCGGCCGGCACGCCCGTCTCGCGGGCGCCGCGCTCGAGCGTCCACTCCTCGACCGACTCGGCGTACTCGGCAAAGCCGGTGGTCGCGCGCTCGATGAAATCCATGTCGGCGAGCCCGGCGTGGATGATCTCGCGGGCGATCGTGTTGGAGAGTGCGATGTCGGTGCCGACGTCGATGCCCAGCCATAGATCGGCCCACTGCGCCGAGGTCGTGCGACGCGGGTCGACCGTGTACAGGCGCGCGCCGTTGTGCACGCCCTTCAGGACGTGGTGGAAGAAAATCGGATGGGTTTCACGGGCGTTCGACCCCCACAGGACGATCAGGTCGGTTTCCTCGATCTCCTGATACGAGCTGGTACCACCCCCGGCCCCGAACACTGTCGCCAGACCGACGACGCTGGGAGCGTGTCAGGTGCGGTTGCAGCTGTCGATGTTGTTCGAGCCGATGGCAACGCGGGTGAACTTCTGGGCGACGAAGTTCATCTCGTTGCTCGCCTTGGAGCAGGAGAACATCCCGAAGGTGTTGGGGCCCTTGGCGTCCACCGCCGTGCGGAATCCCGCCGCTGCGCGGTCGAGCGCCTCGTCCCAGCTCGCGGGGCGAAGCTCGCCGTTCTCGCGCACCAACGGCTCGGTCAGTCGGGTCATCGTTCGTGGCATCTGATCTCCTCCCCTCGGTGTGT
>DASUHT010000098.1:0-2276 GCA_036273335.1 Gaiellales bacterium
CGGTCAGATGGTTGATTCCGCGCCGCCGTGATGTCCTGAGCGGCCAGCTGTCAAGGCGGACGCCTTGAAAGCGGTCGGGAGGCGTCTGCGATCACGCAGACGCCGGACGCAAGCCTCGCAAGGACGCAGGGAGCGCCCATACCGAAGTATGGGCAGCCCCACCACGATCACCTGACGAACCGCAGTCACGCGGCCGGGCTCGCGAGAGTTCCCGGTCACCCATCTGTAATCCCTCGTTGGAGGGAATCGAATCGTGCCGCTTGCTGCTTTTATCAGAGTGACCCCTTCCTCCGCCCCCACGTGAGGTTGTTCATGCCCCCGCATTCCCAACGAACGACGCCGCCCGCGATCGACGAGCGCTGGCTCGACGAGTGGGTGACGTTCGGGATTCGGCAGCTGGCCGACTACCTGGCCCGCCATGCCGCCTTCGACGCCTACTGCCGGCGTCGCGAGAACGCTCCCGGCTCCTGATCCCGCATCGCGGCCGGTACGCTCCCGGCCATGCCCGGCAAGCCGCGACTGGACGCGCTCCTGGTCGAGCGCGGCCTGGTTGCCACGCGCAGCCGCGCCCAGGCCCTGATCATGGCCGGCCGGGTGACCGTGGACGGCGCGCCGGTGACCAAGGCCGGCACGCCGACCACGCCTGACGCCGAGCTGGCCGTCGTCGCATCGGCCCGCTACGTGTCGCGCGGCGGCGAGAAGCTGGAGACCGGCCTTCGCACGTTCGCGGTCGACCCGACCGGCCTCCGCTGCCTCGACGTCGGGTCGTCCACCGGCGGCTTCACCGACTGCCTGCTTCAACACGGCGCGGCGGCGGTCGCGGCCGTCGACGTCGGTCACCACCAGTTGCACGAGCGGCTGCGCGGCGACCCCCGGGTGACCGTGCTCGAGGGGGTGAACGCGCGCAAGCTCGAGCCGGGTCGGCTGCCGTTTGCGCCGGCGCTGGTCACCGCCGACGTCTCGTTCATCTCCCTGCGCCTGGTACTTCCGGCGGCGATCGCCTGCGCCGAGCCGGGATGGCGGGCGGTGGTGCTCGTAAAGCCACAATTCGAGGCCGGCCGCGACCAGGTGCGGAAGGGGGTCGTGCGCGATCCCGAGGTGCGCCGCCGGGTGTTGCAGGGATTCGCGCAATTCGTTGCCGCCGGCGCCCTGGGAAGCCCTGCCGCCGTCCTCGGCGTATGCGATTCTTCTCTCCCGGGACCGGCCGGAAACCGCGAGTACCTGATGGATCTCGTGGCAGCCGGACATCCCATCGCAAGGGAGCGAGCAACCGATGTCCAAGCAGCAATCGAGGTCGCAGTCCGCGAGCACTGAGGGGGCCGCCGTGCAGCGGGTGGCCGTCTTCGTGCACGGCCGGCCGGAGCGCGTCGGCGACGCACCGCAGCGCCTGCGGGCGGTCGCCGCGAGGCTCGGCGTCGAGGTCGCGGACGACCCGGCCGGATCCGACCTGGTGGTGGTGCTGGGCGGCGACGGCACCATGCTTCGGGCGCTCCAGCAGATGCTGGGGAGCGGCGTCCCCTGCCTCGGCGTCAACTACGGCCGCGTCGGCTTCCTGACCAGCATCGAAGGCGACGAGCTGGAGAGCGGCCTCGAGGCGGCGTTCGGCGGTGCCTACGAGGTGCTGGAGCTGCCGACGATCGTCGCCGAGCACGGCGACCGCGAGCTGGTCGGGATCAACGACATCGTGCTCACCAGCAGCATCCTCGGCCGGATGGCGATGCTGGAGTGGCGGGTGGGTGGCCAGACGCTGGGCGAGGTCGCGTGCGACGGGGCGATCCTGGCCACTCCGACCGGGTCGACGGCGTACAACCTGTCCGCGGGCGGGCCGGTGCTGGCCTGGGGGTTGGAGGGGTTCGTGCTCTCGTTCATCTCGCCCCACTCGCTGCATGCCCGGTCGATGGTGCTCGGCCGGCCGCACCACGTCGAGCTCGCCAACCGCTCCGAGGACGTGCCGCTGGAGATCATCGTGGACGGCCATGTGGCCGGCAGGCTGGACTCGGCCGAGCGCCTGTCGGTGAGCATGGGCGACAGCGGCGCGCTGCTCGCCCGGGCGTCGGGGATGTCGTTCTTCGCCCGCTACCGGAGCACCTTCTCGACATGATGCTGCGGCTTCAGATCGAGAACCTGGCCCTGATCGAGCGCGCCGAGCTGGAGCTCTCGCCGGGGCTGAACGTGTTCTCCGGCGAGACCGGCGCCGGCAAGACGATGCTGGCGCAGGCGATCGGCCTGCTGGCGGGCGGCCAGCCGGGATCGGCGCTCGTCGGTCCGCATGCCGA
>DASUHT010000099.1:0-14441 GCA_036273335.1 Gaiellales bacterium
CCGGCCGGACACCCGCACGCTCTACCGCGTCGCGTCGATCACCAAGACGTTCACCGGCACCGCCATCGTGCAGCTGCGTGACGCCGGACGCCTCCACCTGGACGATCCGGCGGTTGCCTATCTCCCTGAGCTGGCGAGCGCAGAGGCGCCGTTCGGCCCGATCGAGACCCTGACCATTCGCCGCATGCTGTCGCACGAATCCGGCCTCATGGGCGATCCGCCGGGCACCGACTGGTCGGCGCGCAGATACCCGGCCGACGTGTCCGAGATGCTCGACCGGGCGGATGAGGCGGGACTGCGGATCCCGGTCAACCTCCAGCAGAAGTACTCGAATCTCGCCTACGAGCTGCTGGGCGAGATCGTCGCCCGGGTATCGGCGACGCCGTATGCCGACTACGTGCGCGACAACATCCTGCAGCCGCTGGGGCTCGCGTCGACGTCGTTCGAACCGCTCGCCGACTCGCTCGCCTCTCGGTGCGCAGTGGGCTACGCGCCCCGCGCGTTCAGCGACGAGCTGCTGCCGGCGAGGCCGCTGACGTCGAACCTCCAGGCGGCCGGAGGCCTCTGGTCATGCGTCGACGACCTGGCCCGCTGGATCTCCTTCCAGCTGCGCGAGGACGACGGCGACGGCGCCGAGGTGCTGTCCCGTGCCAGCCTGCGCGAGATGCACCGGCCCCGTTACCTGGGCGATGATGCGTGGACGGAGGCCTGGTGCATCGCCTGGTACGCGACCCGGCGCGACGGCATCACCTGGGTGATGCACTCGGGCGGCCTCTTCGGGTTCATCAGCAACATCTGTTTCGACCCCGAGGAGCGGGTCGGCGCAATCGCCCTCATCAACGGGTACGGGCCGGCGAACGATCTGGCGATGGAGCTGGCCGGGATGGCGCGCCGGGCGGTGGTCGACCACCCGGTGCCGATCGAGCCGCCGGCGCCGCTCCCGGCCGAGTGGCGGCCGCTTTTGGGGCTCTATGCCGACTCCGACTACGGCATACTGGTGCGCCTCGAATGGCGGGACGGCAAGCTGACGTTCGTCGATCCCGACGATTCGGCCTGGCGACCGACGCTGCGTCCGGCCGACGCCGCCGACGCCTTCGTCGTCGAGCTCGGAGTGCGCCAGTCGGGTGAGCCGTGCACGTTTCACCGCGGCGTCGACGGGCGGGTGCGCGCGGTCACGCTCGGCCCGATGAGCCTGGGCCGGCTCGAGCCCGTGGAATAGATGCTCCAGAACCGCGTCACTCCGCTCGGCGACCTGATTGCGGTGGCGGAGCGGGGGCTGGTGTTCGGCAACCGAGGATGTCTGCACGACGGCGGCCGGCAGATCCGGCGAGCGTACAACGGACGGCGCTGGATCGCCTGCCGGCTCGAGTTCCGGGGCCGCCGCCGCGGCCGGATGATGCAGCCGGGCCGGTACACGGAGCTCTTCTTCCTGGACGAGGCGACGGCCCTGGCCGCCGGACATCGGCCCTGTGCCGAATGCCGGCGGGCCGACTACCGGCGGCTCCTCGAGCTTCAGCCCTGGGCGGCGGGCGCGGACGACCTGGACGCACGGCTGCACGGCGAGCGGCTGCTCGCCGGACGTCCTTTCGAGCGCCGGCTCCATTCGGCCCAGCTCGACGAGCTGCCTGACGGCGCCTTCATCCTGCGCGACGGCGCGCCGTGGATGGTGCACGGGAGCCGGGTGCGGGAGTGGACGCCGGCCGGCTACGCCGGCAGCCGGCGCCGGTCGGTCGGCGGGACGGCGGCACTGATCACGCCGCCCGCGCTGCTCCCGCTCCTGGCCGACGATCGCCCCCGGCTGGTGCCGCTCCTGCATCCGTCCGTCTAGCCTGAAGCATGACCGACCTGCCCCGACTGACCGGCGAGCGCGTCCTCCTGCGGCCCGGCGGTGACGCGGACACCGACGAGCTGCTCGAGCGCCGGTGCGATCCCACCGTTGCTCGCTGGTGGGGGCCCGCCGATCGCGGCGAGGTGGCCGACAAGCTCGCCGGGCGGGACGACGCCGAGTTCCTGGTGATCGAGGTCGACGGTGCGATCGCCGGCGGCATCCAGTTCTCCGAGCTGGGCGGCGAGGAGTTCCGCCATGCCGGGATCGACATCTTCCTTGGGGCCGAGTTCCAGGGCCGCGGCCTCGGCCGGGAGGCGATCGCGCTGCTGGTCGACCACCTGCTGGATGAGCGTGGCCACCACCGCCTGATCATCGATCCGGCCGTCGCCAACGAGCCCGCGGTGCGTTGCTACCGGGCGGTCGGGTTCAGGACGGTCGGCGTGATGCGGGAGTACCAGCAGATGCAGGACGGCCGCTGGCACGACGGCCTGCTGATGGAGCTCCTGGCCTCCGACCGGGCGGGCTAGCCGGCCGCCTACGGGCGGCGGGCGGTCGCCAGCAGGTGCGGGCCGAGGCCGAGCAGCTCGGGGACCCGTTCCACCGCCCGCGCCGCGTCGAGGACGACGCTCCGGGTATCCGGATGCGCGAGCCGCTGCTCCAGGTCGGGCAGCGCGAACGAGAGTCCCTCGATGCTGACCAGGTCGACCACATCCATGCCGGCAGCCCGGATCTCCGAGCGGAGCTGCTGCGGGCGGTGGCAGTAGCCGCTGAATGACCCTGGAAAGAGCGGTGGCAGAAGGCCTGTCTCCTCGACCTCTGCAAGCTGGCCGACGATGGTCGGAAACCGCTCGCCCAGCCGCTCCACCAGCTCCCCGTGCAGCCTTGGCGCCCAGCGTGAGATCGCCGCGGCAAACACCGGACCGCCCGGCCGCACGATGCGCGCCGCCTCACGCAGCGCCTGAACGCGCTCGGGGCGTTCGGTCAGGTGGTAGAGCGGGCCCAGAAGGAGCACCGCATCGACGGACGCGTCGGGCATGTCGAGCGACCGGGCATCGCCGATCGCGGTCTCCACCGAGATGCCGTCGGCGGCGGCATCCGCGGTCAGCTGCTCCACGTGCAGGTCGACCAGGTCCCGGTGCCGCACCTGGTAGCCGCTGTCGGCGAGCCAGAGCGCGTAGCGCCCGGGGCCTCCGCCGATGTCGGCCACCACAGCCGGCGGCGGCGGCAGGTGGCGACGGACGATCTCCACCGTCCGCGCGAACTCGATCTTCCCCAACGGCGATTCGAGACGGGTGCGCTCTTCGCCCAGCGCATAGTGGATCTGCACGTCGTCGAGCGGGGACGAGGCCATGCCGCATCCTCGCATGCCGGCAGGAGGAGCGCCGAGGGCACGGATAGCATCGAACGATGTTCTTCTTCCGGCTTTCCAGCCTCGAGCTCGGCCTGCTCATCTTCGCCGTCATCTTCGCCGCCACCGGCGCCGGAGTGCTCCTCGGCTGGCGTCACCGCCACCGCTCGGAGACGCTGCGCGAGCCGTTCGGCGCCCTTCAGGGCGCGCTGCTCGGGGTTGTCGGCCTGCTCCTGGCGTTCGGGCTGGCGCTCGCGGTCGACCGAGGGCCGGCGTCAGGACGTGGTGACCGAGGCCAACGCGATCGGCACCACCTACCTGCGCGCGCAATTCCTGGGTGAGCCGGCGCGGACGCAGTCGCTGCGGCTGCTCGTGCGCTACGCCGACGGGGCGATCCTGCTCACCCGCACCGTCCCCGGCAGCAACGCCGAGAATGCCCTTGAGCGGCAGCAGTTGCAGCTGGAGCGGAGGCTCTGGGCGCTCGCCGGGCGGGCTCTCCGGCAGGCCCCGGTGGCCAGCGCGCCGCGGCTCTATGTCGAGACGCTGAATGAGATGTTCGACGCGCAGGACGCCCGGGTGGCCGGGCTCGACAACCGCGTTCCGACGCCGGTGCTGTTGCTGGAGGTGGTGGGCAGCGCCGCCGCTCTGGCGCTGCTCTCCTTTTACCTGTCGATCCTTGGCCGCGGGCTGCTGACGGTCGCGATGGCGGCCGTGCTGGTGACGCTGCTCTTGCTGGTGACGTTCGACCTCGATCGTCCGGCCCGCGGTCTGATCACGGTTCCCAGCGGGGCGCTGGCCAACGTCCGGGCCTCCATGAACCAGCCGCCGGCAGCAGGCCCCGCGGTCGGGCCGGTCCCGAGCCAAAACTAGACTGGGCCACGTGAGCGAGCTGGTGGAGGGCAGGCCCGGGCAAGGCCGCGGACTGAGCGAGGCCGAGGCGGCCCGCAGGCTGGCCGCGGCCGGCGGCCCGCAGCCGCCGCCCAGCAGCCGCAGCGTGGCAAGCATCGTGCGGGAGAACACGCTGACCGTGTTCAACCTCATCCTGTTCGTGTTCCTGGTCGTGATCCTGGCCGCCGGACGGCCCGCCGATGCGCTCTTCGCCGGCGTCCTCGTCGCCAACACCACGATCGGGATCGTGCAGGAGCTGCGGGCGAAACGGACGCTCGACCGGGCGGCGCTCCTGGTCGCGCCGCGGGCGCGGGCTGTTCGCGACGGCCGTCAGCGCGAGGTGGAGGTGTCGGCGGTCGTCGAGGGCGACCTCCTGCAGCTCCTGCCCGGCGACCAGGTGGTGGCCGACGGCGAGGTGGTCGAGGCGAACAGCCTGATGCTGGACGAGTCGCCGCTGACCGGCGAATCGCTGCCCGTCGAGCGCGGGGTCGGCGAGCCGCTGCTCTCGGGGTCGTTCGCAGTCGAGGGGCGCGGCTCCTACGTCGTCGGGGCAACCGGCGCCTCCAGCTACGCGGGGCGCCTGGTCGGCGAGGCACGGGAGCACGCCCGGATGCGCTCTCCGCTCGAGCTCCAGATCAACCGGCTGCTGTGGGTGCTGGTGGGGGTGATGATCCCGCTCGGAGCTCTGTTCATCTTCTCGCTGGTGCGCCGCGACCTGCCCTTTCAGGAAGCTGCCGCCACCGCCACGGCGGGCATCGTCACACTCGTCCCGGAGGGCCTGGTGCTGCTCACCAGTCTCACCTTCGCCGTGTCGGCGGTGAACCTCACCCGACGCGGGATGCTGCCCCAGTACCTGAACGCGATCGAGTCGCTGTCCAACGTGGACGCGGTGTGCCTGGACAAGACGGGCACCCTGACCGACGGGGAGCTCGAGCTGCGTGAGGTGATCCCGCTGGACGGAACGTCGGAGGCCGATCTGCGGACGATGCTGGGCGTCTTTGCGGCGACCTCCCGTGCGCGCAACGACACGCTGGACGCGATCGCCGCCGGGGCGCCCGGCGAGCCTGCCGCCGCCGCCGACGAGGTGCCGTTCTCGTCCCGCTGGAAGTGGAGTGCGATCCGCGCCGGGGGGGAGTGGCACGTCCTGGGCGCGCCCGACGTGCTCTACGCCGACGCGGCGCCGTCGCTTGTCGGCGACCGCCAACGCGAGGGTCACCGGGTGCTGGTGTTCGGCTGCTCCGACCGGGTCCTTGCTCCCGAGTCGGGGGAGGCGCCGCCGACGCCGGCGGTGAACGTGCAGGCGGCGGTGGTGCTCGAGGAGCGACTGCGCCCGGATGCCGTGGCGACCGTGTCCTACCTGCACGAGCGGGGCGTCCGGCTGCGCGTGATGTCCGGCGACGCCGGAGCGACGGTGGCGGCGGTCGCCGGGCGGGCTGGAATCGCCGGCGCCGAGCGGGTGGTCGAGCACGACGAGCTCCCCGACGACGACGCCTCCCTGGCCGAGATCGCCCGCGACCAGACCGTGTTCGCTCGTCTGACCCCCGAGGACAAGCGCCGCCTGGTCGATGTGCTCACCCGCCAGGGCGCCTATGTGGCGATGATCGGCGACGGCGTCAACGACGTTCCGGCCATGAAACGGGCGCGGCTGGCGATCGCGCTCGGCTCGGGGAGCCAGCTGGCGAAGAGCGTTGCCGACGCGGTCCTGGTGAGTGATCGCTTCGGCTGCATCCCGGAGGCGATCGTGGAAGGGCGGCGGATCATCCGCAACATCCAGCGGGTGGCGAAGCTGTTCGTCACGAAGTCGGTCTTCGCGGCCTTCGTCATCCTCACGTTCGGCCTGTTCACGGGCGCCTTCCCGCTGCTGCCGCGGCACGTGTCGTTGGCGGCCACCTTCACGATCGGGATCCCCGGCTTCCTGCTGGCGCTCGCCCCCGGCGGGGATCGCCCGGACAGCGGCTCGTTCCTGCGCTCGGTGGCACGCTTCTCGATCCCCGCGGGGGTGGTGGAGGGGGTGGCGGTGATCGTCGCCTACCTCGCCGTCGCCGACGTGCGCGGCCACTCGCACGCCGAGGGGGCGACCACTGCAACCACCGTCTTCGTCGCCATCGGCCTCTACCTGCTGCTTGTGCTCGACGCCGAGCGGATGGGGGCGAGCCGGGGCTACGCCGCAGTGGTGGTGTCGCTCTCGGCGCTGCTCGGCGCCGGGTACCTGGTGGTCCTGGCGAGCCCCGCGCTGCGTGGGTTCTTCGCGCTCGAGCTGCCGGGAGTCTGGGGGCTGATCGTGACCGCGGCGGTGACCGTGGGGGCGATCCGCGCGCTGGCCTGGCTTGGGCTTTCGCCGTATGCCCGGCCACCGGACAGCCCACCGGACAGCCCGGCGGCCGAGGCGACTCCGCCGGCCGCAGGCTGACCGCCGCTCAGTCGCAGTGGTCGGCGCGCCCCTCCCGGCGCTCGAACTCGACCATCATCTTTCGCAGGAGGCTGTTCAGCTGCGCCTTCTCGCGCGCGCTCAACGCCGAGGTGACCAGTGCCTCCTTCTCCGCCTGCACTCCCACCGTCTTCTGGTAGGTCTCGCTGCCGTGCTCGGTCAGCTCGACCACGACGCTGCGCCGGTCATCGGGATCGGGCAGACGGCGGACCAGTCCCGCGGACTCCAGACGGTCGAGCCGGTTGGTCATGGTCCCGCTCGAGAGCTCCATGCGCCGCGCCAGCCGGCCCGGGGTGCTGCGGAACGGCGGGCCCGCCTGGGAGAGGGCGCCGATGACCTTGTAGTCGCCGCTGTCCAGCCCGAACTCGGAAAGCGTCTCGTCCATCATCCGCTGCAGCCGCCGGCTGAGACCGCTGATCCGGTCGACGATCCCCTCGACCTCATAGTCGAGGTCCGGCAGTACGGGCCTGATGGCTTCCAGGAAGCTGTCGATGTGATCTCGAACGGGTTCCTTCGGCATGTCCGCAAATTCTGCCAGAAATTCGTTTGACGTCAAGAGGCCTCCTTGGTAGAGTCTCGACATCAAGATACTCTATATCGAGGGAGGAGTCAACAATGCTCCCAGTGGATGAGCGGGGATGGAGGATTCTGGCGGCCGAGCGGCGGGCGTTGCTGCGCGGCGAGGTGCGATCGCATGCGTCTTGGGGGTTGCGGCGCAAGCTGGGGACGGTGCTGATTGCCGCCGGTCTGCGGCTGGCGCCGGGGTCGCTGCCGGTCGGCGAGCCGGTCGCCGAGAGCGGTGACGATCAGCGCATGGCGGCCCGGGTCTGGGCCAGCCGCACCGTCAGCTCGCGGGCGCGGGCGGGGACGTAGAGCGGGCTCCCGACCTCGGTCACGAGGCGGTGGGCGAGCGCGACACCGCGCGGGGACACCGGATGCTCGACGTCCTCCAGGTCGTGCGCGATCTCCAGCAACTCGTCGACATGGGCGGTCAGGTTACGGCGGTTGACCGAGACCGGGGTGCGGTAGATCTGGGACGGAGTGACCGCCTCGACCGCGATCCGGCGGAGCGTCGATGCGAGGGTCGCCCGCGTCCGCGGCGCGACCAACTCGTGGATACGTGCCTCGATCAGATCGTCGTCAGGGCGGGCGCCGCCGTGGCTGACGATCCACCGGTCGGCGTCGTCGCGGTGGTGCTGGGCGCCCAGAAGCTCGACCGCCGAGCGGCCGGTCAGGCAGATCGCTGCCGCGATGGCCACCGCCACCATGGCGTCTGTGGAAAGGACGCCGGCCACCGCGGCGAGCGCGGCGACGGGCACCGGCGCGGCCAGCGGCAGCAGCGCCTGGTGCCATGCCGACCGGGGCGTCATGCCGTGCCTGCGGCGGCGCGGACGGGCCGGTCGAGCACCGACGGCGGCGGCACGACGACGACCCGGCAGGGGGCGGCGTCGAGCACGCTCCGAGTGATGCTCCGGCCGGCGCCGGTGCCTGAGCAGGGGCCGGTGGCGAGCAGAATGATCGCGGCCTGGCGCCGCTTGGCGCTCTCGGCGATGATCGCGGACGCACGGCCGACGCTCGCCGACGGAAGCTCGACGTCTGCCTCCACCCCCGATTCCCGGAGCTCGGCGATCAGCGAGTGAATCTGCGAACGCTCTCGCTCGTCGAGGCCGCCTGTGTGCACGATGACGACGTTTCCGCACCATCGGCGGGCGATCTCGACGGCCGGCGCCAGCGCCGGAAGGGAATCTGGACCGTCTGCCGCGATGAGGATCGTTTCCACGCGCTCACCGTAGAGCAGGGATCCGCTAAAGTCGCACCTGCATGAGCAATGCTTTCGGTGTTTCTGACTCTGGGGAGCGCCCGACAGCATCGCTTCACGGCGTCACCCCCAGCACCGGGCTACCCGACCTCGACCGGGCGCTGGACGGGTTGTACTGGGGGGACAACGTGGTCTGGCAGGCCGAGCATCCCGGCGATGCACGACCGTTCTATTCCGCGATCGCCGATCTGGCCCAGCAGTACGACCGAGCCGCACACGTCGCCCTCTCCGGCGGCCGCGACAGCTACCCGGGATTCGAGTCGATGGATGCCGGACCGGCGACCCCGCTCGCCCGGCCGGGGCCGTTGCTGGAGGCCATCCGCAAGCGTTGTGCGGTGGGAACGCGAAACCTGTTGCTGTTCGACCCGCTGGACGAGATGGCCGAGCGCTGGGGCGTCGAGCAGGCGAGTCGCTTCTTCGTCCGCTGTTGCCCGATGCTGCTCGAGTTGGGGGCGATCGCCTACTGGTCGCTGGGACACGACGAGCGGTACGAGCGACTGCGGCGCGACGTCGAGGACGTGACCCAGTGCGTGATCGTGATCCGCGACGGCAGGCTGCGCATCGCCAAGGCGGAGGGTCGCCCGGTCGGCGTTCAGGGCAGCGTGTACCACTATCGCGCGACCGCCGGGGTGCCGGTGCTGCGTGAGGCGCCGGCGGCGGCACGTCTGGGATCGGCGCTGCGCTCGGTGCGGCTGCAGCGGCAGCTCAGCCAGGCTCAACTCGCGCAGCTGGCGGGAGTGTCGGCGAGCGCCATCTCCCAGGCCGAGCGGGGACAGCGCGGCCTGTCCCTGGACACGTTGCTGACGCTGACCGCAAAGCTGCACATCACGGTCGACGAGCTGCTCCGCGGGCGCGTCTCGGTCGGCTACCGGCTGGGCCGCCGCGACGATCCGGCGGCCGCGCCCACGGGAGCGCCGGCGGCGCTCCTCGACGATCCCGAGGCGGGACTTCGGGCCTATCTCGTCCGTCTCGCCCCGGGCGCCTCGGCCACGCCCGACATCGAGCACAAGGGCGGCGAGCTGGTGGCCGTCGTCGCCGGCCTCGTCCAGGTCGTCCTGACCAGCGGCCGGCCGGTGCTGCGGCAGGGGGAGGCGCTGCTGGCCGACCGCAGCAGCATTCGCGAATGGCGGAACATCGGCCAGCGGCCGGCCAGCCTGTTCTGGATCATCCGCGACTGAATCAGGCGTGCTCGGCGGCATCGGCCGCCTCGCGATAGCGCCGCTCCTCGCGCCGGATCAGGTCCGGGTTCGTGCCTGCGAGCTGTGCCAGCTCCAGGGTCAGGAGTTGCAGCGCCACGGCCCCAGCGAGCAGCGCCTGGGCGGCGCTCGCCGCCGGCGGAAGGCCGGTCGGTCGGCCGATGATGACCGTCGGGATGCCGATGATCTCCAGGGCGGCGTCGACGTCTGTGCCGCGGCCGGCGGCCGCCTCGCCGCCGCGCGGATCGAGGTCGAAGCGGACGACCGCGGTGGTGTCGGCGTCGCAACCGGCCAGGTGGCCGTGCAGGATCGTCTCCAGCTCGTGCGCGGTGGCAGGGATCCGCGCTCCCTCTTCAACCTTCAGCGCCAGTTCGCGGGCGGACACGTAATCGGCGCCGAAGCCCGTGGTGACCACCCGTCGCCCGGTGCCGATCCGCTGCGCCTCGACGACGAGCCGCGGCCGCACCGCGTACGCCGACTCGATCGATGCTGTCAGCGCGTCGATGATGTGCTCGCCGGAGATCGTCGCCCCGGCGAGGATTCCGCTGGTGTAGGCGACGGTGTGGCACCAGGAGCGGTCGAGCAGCGGCGTCAGCAGCGCGAGCTCGGCGGCGCCGGTAATGGCCGATCCGGGGCGGGCGGTGATAGCCGCCGTCGTTGCTCCCGCCGTGCGGGCGGCCTCGAGGGCCCGCCGCGTTGCGGGTGTGCCGCCATCGTGCGAGACGGCGATGCAGACGCCGCCGGCCCGCGGGCGGAGCGCTGCGGCGAGTGCCTGGCGCGCCTCCACGTGGGCGGCGGGCAGCGCGTCTGCGAGCATCTCGGCGATCGCCATGGCGGCGTGCTCTGATGTTCCGCAGCCGGTGACGACCACCGGCTCGCCTGCCGCGGCGGCAGCATCGACGGCCCCGCGGATCGCCCCCGCTTCGGCCGCCGCGCCCTCAAGGATCGGCTGGGGCAGCCCCGGCTCGGCCAGGATCATCTCCTCCATGACCCACGGCGGTCCGTCGCGGAGCTCCGGGTACTCGTCGGTCAGCCAGCTGCGGTCGTCGGGCATCGGAGACTCCTTGTGCGAAGGCGGTTGCCGACGCTAGCACGTCCTCGCAAAAAGGGCCCGGAAGCCGAGGACGAGAAGCAGCGTGAACGCCATGCTGGTTGCCAGGAACGCCGCCTGCATGGCGTCGGCGTGGCGGCCCAGGGCGACACCGCGAACGACGACGGCCAGCGGCACGGCGATCGCCCAGGTGAGGAGCAGCCGACGCAAGCTCTGTCGGCGGTAGGTGCCGAGCGCGAGCGCGACCGCGAACCAGGCGCCCAGCAAGGGCAGCGCATCACGGACGAACCCGGACAGGAAGAGCGCCCGATCGTGGGCGAGCATCCCGACCGCCGCGAAGGCGATAAGCGCGGCGGCGTCGAGGACCGGGGGCTGCCCCCAGAGGCGCTGCCTCCGGGGGCGAGTCCGCGGGGATGCGGTGGGAGGTTCGAGGCTCCCGTGCACCCGGCCGTCTCGACGATACCACTTGCTAGTCCGGGTCTGCCTAGCTGCTTCGCTCTGCCGCATCACGTCCCGCCCTCTCGCAGCCGGCGGACGCGCTCGTCCCACTCGCCAAGCGTCGCCTGCAGATCCGCGATCCGCTCGTCATCGGCCGTGGTGTCCAGGCCGGCCGCCGCCCGCCGCTCGCGGTAGCGCTCGAGCACCCGCAGCCGCGACCGGATGAAGGCCCGCTGCCGCCGGGCGGCGAAGAGCGGGGACTCGGGCGGCGGGCCGTCCTCCGGCGCGCCGCTGGAGCTGGGAACGCTCATCGGTCAGTGATGCTTACCAGATCCGCGCTCCGCGACCTGGCGGCGGACGAACCGCGCACCCGCCCTGGTCGCCTCCAGCCGGAACTCCAGGAGCAGGCGGTCAGTGCCGGCGGCCTCCCCGAGGCGCGCCTCGAGGCCGGATTCGAGGTCGGCCAGGATCTCCTCCTGGGCCTCCAGCATGCCCACCGGGTCGACGCTCGTGCGGTCGGCGAAGACGAGCTTGAGAAGGAGCGCGGAGCGGAGGTCGCGGACGTGCTCGACCGGAGCCGCCAGCCAGACGTCGACGGCCGCCCGGCCCGTCGGGGTGGCGCGGTAGATCGTCCGCTCGGGGCCCTCGGGGCTCGTCTCGCTGGCTGTTTCCTCGATCAGGCCGCCGGCGGTCAGTGTCTCGAGCGCCCGGTAGACCGATGCCCGCCGCACCGTCCAGATCGCTCCGATCTCGCCGTCGGCGGCGAGTGCACGGACGATCGGCCAGCCATGTGTCGGCCGCTCCCGTACCCGCGCGAGCACCGCCCATTCGCCCAGCGACAGCGGGAAGTCGCGGTCCACGATGGCGACGCTACCACGCCCGGAGGCCCGGTCCGAGGACGCCGCGCGCCTCCTCTGCAATCATGCCCAGATGCCGCCTCTGGGTGCCAAGGCGCGGGCGCAGCTTCCCGACAGCGCGTTCGCCTACATCGCGTCGGATGGGCGCCGGCGCCTGCCCATCCACGACGCTTCGCACGTGCGAAACGCGCTCGCCCGCTTCAGCCAGGTGGCGTTCGAGGACGACGCCGCCCGCGACCGCGCCCGGACGCGCCTGCTGCGGGCGGCCAAGAAGCACGGCATCGTTCCGATCGGATTCGTCAGCGCCCAGCTGCAGCCGCAGCGTCGGCTGCCGCATGGCGACGTCACCCTGCTCCTGACCGATATCGAGGGATCGACCGAGCTGGTGGAGCGGCTGGGCGATGGCTACGCCGGGGTTCTGGCCGACGTCCGCCGGCTCATCCGGGCCGCTGTTCGCGGCGCCGGCGGCCGCGAGGTGGACGCGCGGGCGGACGAGCTGTTCGCGGTCTTCGAGCAGGCGACCGCTGCGGTCGAGGCGGCGCTGGCAGTCCAGCGCGCGTTGCACGCGGCCGCGTGGCCTGACGATACGCAGGTGCGCGTCCGGATCGGCCTGCACCGCGGCCGGCCCACGCTCACCGATAGCGGCTACGTCGGTGTCCCGGTGCATGCGGCGGCGCGGATCTCGGCGGCGGCACACGGCGGCCAGATCCTGGTCTCGCGGGCGGTGCGTACGGCGGTCGCCGAGACGCTGGCGGAGGCGGTCGAGTTGCGCGAGCTGGGTGCATGGAGGTTCCAGGGGCTCGCCCAGCCGATGCAGCTCTATCAGGTGTGCGTCGCCGACCTGCCGGCGGAGTTTGCGGCACCGCGGTCGGCGACGGCGGCGGGCTGACGGGGGCTGGGTGGATATGGTTGCCGCTCCATGACCGGCCGCGGCAATACCCACACCCATGACGCGACTCCGGGAGCCGCGCTGACGGCGCACGAGCGGCGGCAGATCGTCGACCGCAAGGTGGCCGAGATGGAGGCCGAGGGGGCGCGGCTGGAATCACACAGCCATCACCACGAGGCGATCATGGTCAAGGGCAAGCCGATCCATCATCTGGCGCACTTCCTGATAGGCCTGGTCACCGTTGGCCTCTGGTGGCTCGTCTGGGCGGGCCTTGCGATCTTCGGCGGCGTGAAGCGCTACCGGGTCAGCGTCGACGAGCAGGGCAACGTTCACACCAAACGGATCTAACCGCGGCGCGGCTTTAGAAGGAGGAGTCGGCCTGGCGCCGGCGATCGACCAGCCAGGCGCCGGCGAAGATGACCACCGCCAGGAACACGAAGAACCCGAGGATGCCCCAGGCAATCAGCGCCCGCACGGAGAGCAGCGCGATCACGAATCCGACCAGGCCCAGCAGCACACAGACACCCGCGATGCGGAGGAAGAATCCAAAGCCGAGGCCGGTGTCTTGATCGCCGTTCGCCAAGCTGGCGAGATCCTACCCCGGCCGGGCACCCGGGGTGACGGCGTATTCTGATCCGATGACCGGCCCGGTCACCGTTCGCCTCGCCGTGCCGGCCGACGTTCCGGCGATTCAGGCGATCGAGATCGCCGCAGGGCGGCTGTTCGCCGACATCGGCATGCACGACGTGGCCGAGGATGGCGCGCACGAGACGGCCGTCCTGATGCGCTCCATCTCAACGGGCCGGGCATGGGTGGCCGAGTCCGACGGCCGCGTCTGCGGCTACGCGCTCGCCGACGTCATGGACGGCGCGGCGCACCTGGAGCAGGTGACCGTCGATCCGGACTGGGGGAGGCGTGGCATCGGCCGGCGGCTGATCGATGCCGTGGTCGGCTGGGCGAAGGCCGACGGGCGTTCGGCGCTCACGCTGCTCACGTTCCGCGACGTCCCCTGGAACGGCCCGTACTACGCGAGGCTCGGCTTCGCCGAGCTTCCGGACGACCGCCTCGGCCCGGAGCTGGCGGCGCTTCGCCGCCACGAGGCCGAGCTCGGCCTCGACGTCGACGCCCGCGGCGCGATGGTGCTGCGGCTCTGCTGACGTGCCCCCAGGGTCGCAGCAGCGGTGTCGGCCTCTAGCGGCCGCCGAGCCATGTCAGGATGTCCCGCCAGTGATCGGAGAGCGCGTGGCCGGCGCCGGGGATCAGCTCGAAGCGTGCGTTCGGGAGCTGCTCGGCCTGATACGCACAGTGCGCCCGCGGCACCAGGACGTCGAGCTCGCCCTGCCACAGCCTCGTCTCGCGCGCGGCGTCGGAGAGCGGAAACCCCCAGCCCTCCACAAATGCCCGGTCGTCGTCGGCCCAACCGCGCGATCCCTGGCGAACCGACTCGATGAGCGATTCGCGGGCCACGACCCGGTGCGCGGGGCGGCGAATCACCTCCTGGTCCGACGGTGGCAGGTGGGACGCGATCTCGTCGATGAGGCCGTCCGGGTCGCTCCGCACCAGGTCGACGAATGGCTCCAGAAATGCGGCCAGCGTCTCCTCGGAGTCGCGCGCCGCGGCGAACTCGTCGAGGTTGAACTGGTCCATCCCCTCGAGGAAGTCAAGCTCGGGGTCGTCCGACGGGCCAACGCCGACCACG
>DASUHT010000100.1:0-40196 GCA_036273335.1 Gaiellales bacterium
CGATGAAGTGGCGGAAGAGGTCGGTCATGTGGCCGTCGCCGTCGCTGAAGAGGCTTCCCCCGTCGTCCCACAGTGAGCAGTGAATGTGGCACGAGTTGCCCTCGCGCTCGTTGTACTTGGCGATGAACGACAGCGCGGCCCCGTGCTGCCAGGCGATCTCCTTGGCACCGTTCTTGTAGATCGAGTGGTTGTCGGCCATCGCCAGGGCATCGGAGTAGCGGAAGTTCACCTCGTGCTGGCCGAAGTTGCACTCGCCCTTCGAGTCCTCGACCGAGACGCCGGCGCCCGCCATGCCCAGGCGGATCGGCCGCAGCACGTCCTCGACGATGGTCGTGCCGAAGATCGAGTAGTCGACGTTGTAGGGGTTGGCCGGCGCCAGGTCGCGGTAGTGCTTGGCGCGGGCCTCGTCGTAGCTGTCCCGGAAGAGCAGGAACTCGAGCTCCGAGCCGATGTTGGCGGTCCAGCCGCGCTCGGCCAGCCGGTCGAGCTGGCGGCGCAGGATCTGGCGGGGCGAGGCCGCCACCGGCCGCCCGTCCTGCCACTCCAGGTCGGCGACCACCAGCGCCGTCCGCTCCAGCCACGGCAGCCTGCGCAGCGTTCGCATGTCCGGCTTGAAGACGAAGTCCCCGTAGCCGGTGTCCCACGACCCCATTGAGAACCCCTGCACCGTCGCCATGTCGACGTCCACGGTGAGCAGGTAGTAACACCCCTCGGCGCCATGCGAGGCAACGTCGGACATGAAGAAGGGGGCGTGCAGACGCTTGCCCATCAGCCGCCCCTGCATGTCGGTCATGACCAGCAGCACGGTGTCCACGGCGCCGCTGGTGACGTCCGCGCCCAGCTCCTCCAACGTGACCATTGCCCCTCCCGGTAGCGGTTCGGCCATTCATATACTGCGTGTGCATGGCTCGCAAGCGGCCCCTGATCGGCGTCTGCGCCTACGAGATCCCGGCAGCGTTCGGTGCCTGGCGCGACGTGCTCTCGGTGCTCGTCCCGGCAACGTACAGCCGCTCCGTCCATCGGGCGGGCGGAATGCCGCTGGCGATCCCGCCCGTGGAGGGGGTGGGCGAGCTGGTCGACGTCCTGGACGGCCTGGTGTTCACCGGCGGCGCCGACATCGAGCCGGCGCTCTACCGCCAGCAAGCGCACCCCGAGACGGCGGGCGTGCACGCCGGGCGCGACCGGGCCGAGCTGGAGCTGATGAAAGCGGCCCTGGCCGCCGACCTGCCGGTGCTGGCGATCTGCCGGGGCATGCAGATGCTGAACGTCGCCCGCGGCGGCGACCTCCACCAGCACATCTCCGACCAGGGGATCGACGGCGACGTGCACAAGGGGCCGCCGGGGACGTGGACCAGGCATCCGGTGCAGATCGCGCCGGGCACGCGCCTGGAGTCGATCCTGGGCGGCGCCGCGAACACCCACTCCTGCCACCACCAGGCGCCCGACCGCCTGGGCGACGGCCTGGTCGCGACGGCGACCGCGGACGACGGGACGGTGGAGGCGATCGAGGACCCGGGGCGGCGCTTCGCGGTGGGCGTCCTCTGGCACCCGGAGGAGGATCCCGACGAGGGCTTCCCGCTCTTCCAGGCCCTGGTCGAGCGGGCCCGCGAGCGGCGCGAGGTGGCGGCGTGAGCGCCGTTGCGGTCGAGCAGCTGGTGATCGCCGGCGCCCGCGCGCCGGCGGCGGAGGGTCGCACGTTCGGCGTGCTCAACCCCGCCACCGCGCAGCCGCTGGCGAGCGTCGCCGAGGCGGGGGTCGAGGACGTCGACCGGGCGGTGGCAGCGGCATCGGCGGCGTTCGAGACGTGGGGCGCGCTCTCCCCGGTCACCAGGGGGCGGCACATGCACCGGTTCGCGAACCTGGTCGAGGAGCACGCCGAGGAGCTGGCGGGGATCGAGTCGCGAAATGTCGGCATGCCGATCGGCGACGCCCGCGGCCAGCTCGCGATGATCGTCGACGTGATCCGCTACTACGCCGGCGCCGTCGACAAGTTCTTCGGCAACACGATCCCGGTGGAGCGCGACGGGGTGGCGCTCACATTCCGCGAGCCGATCGGGGTGGTGGGCCTGATCACGCCCTGGAACTTCCCGCTCAACATCGCCAACTGGAAGGCCGCTCCAGCGATGGCGGCGGGCAACACCGTCGTCCTCAAGCCGGCCTCGCTGACGCCGCTCTCGGTGCTTCGCTACGCCGAGCTGGCGCTCGAGGCAGGGATTCCGGCCGGCGTTCTGAACGTCGTCCCCGGGCCTGGCTCGACGGTCGGAAACGCCCTCGTCGAGCATCCGGCGGTGGGCAAGATCGGCTTCACCGGCTCGACCGAGGTGGGCGCCGGGATCGCCCGCCGGGCGGCGGCCGGGATCAAGCGAGTGACGCTCGAGCTGGGCGGCAAGTCGGCCTGCGTCGTCTTCGCCGACGCCGACCTCGAGAAGGTCGGGCGGCTGGCCCCCTATGCGGTGTTCGAGAACTGCGGGCAGGACTGCTGCGCCCGCTCCCGTCTGATCGTCGAGGAGTCGGTGAAGGACGAGCTGGTGGAGCGGTATGCCGAGACGGCGCGCAACCTGCGGGTGGGCATGCCCGACGACCCGCAGACCGAGATCGGGCCGCTGGTCTCGGCCGGGCAGCGGGAGACGGTGGAGCGCTACGTCGGCATCGGCGTCGCCGAGGGGGCGCGCATCGTCGCCGGCGGCGAGCGCCCGGATGGCGAGCTGGCGGCCGGCTTCTTCTACCGGCCGACCGTCCTCGACTCGGTCAGCAACGAGATGACGGTCGCCCGCGAGGAGATCTTCGGGCCGGTCGTCAGCGTCATCCCCTTCCGCGACGAGGCGGACGCCATCCGGATCGCCAACGACACCCCCTACGGCCTCTCGGGGTCGCTGTGGACGCGTGACGGCGCGCGTCAGCTGCGGGTGGCGCGGGCGCTGCGAACCGGCGTCCTGGGCGTCAACACCAACTCCAGCGTCTTCGTCCAGACGCCGTTCGGCGGCTATAAGCAGTCCGGCGTCGGCAAGGAGCTGGGCATGAACGCGCTCGAGCACAACACCGAGCTGAAGAGCGTCTTCATCTCCACCGAGTGACCCCACGGGGCGGCGGGGCCGAGGTTGCTGCCACCTCTGAGAGGACGGGGTCTGACCCCGCATTCTCACTCCGGCGGGCTCCTTCCTTCGGTCGTCCGCCCTTGGGCAGAGCGGTACGCAGCGGGTTCGGCGTTGAGAATAGGGGGTCAGACCCCGCATTCTCACGGCCCACTCGTTGCAGAGTCGGTGGAGATTGTTGCGGCTTGGCAGGCAGGTGGCTCAGTAGCTAGACTACCTACCTATTAGCCCCGCGATCGAGACCCACGACCTGAGCAGGACCTTTGACGGGTTCACCGCCGTCGACCAGGTCGACCTGCTCGTCGCCCCGGGGCAGATGTTCGCCTTCCTGGGTCCCAACGGGGCCGGCAAGACGACCACCATCAAGATGCTCTGCACACTGCTTCGGCCCGACCGTGGGACGGCCCAGGTGAACGGGTTCGACGTGGCCGCGCAGCCGGCCGAGGTGCGCGCCTCGATCGGCATCGTCTTCCAGGAGTACACGCTGGACGACTACCTGACCGCCGAGCGCAACCTCGCCTACCACTGCATGATCTATCACGTCCCGCGCCGCGAGCGGCGGGGCCGTGTCCAGGAGGCGCTCGAGCTGGTCGGGCTCGCTGACCGCCGCAACGACGTCGTGCGCTCCTTCTCGGGCGGCATGAAGCGGCGGCTGGAGGTAGCGCGGGCGCTGCTTCACCGGCCGCGGGTGCTCTTCCTCGACGAGCCGACGGTCGGGCTCGACCCGCAGACCCGACGCTACCTCTGGGAGCACCTGCACGGGCTCCGCCAGCACACCGGCGTGACGCTCTTCTTGACCACCCACTACATCGCCGAGGCCGAAGGCGCCGACCGGGTGGCCGTCATCGACCACGGCCGGATCGTCGCCGAGGACACCCCGGCCGGGTTGATCGGGCGCACCGGCGCGGAGTCGCTGGAGGACGCCTTCGTCGAGCTGACCGGCGGCGAGCTGCGGCCCGAGGAAGCCTCCAGCCGGGAGCGGCTGGCCGGCGCCCGCCGCGGCAGGAGCCGGCTGTGACCATCGCCGGAGCCAGGATCGAGACGGGACTCCGCCTTGGCGGCCGGCACGTCGACCTGGACGGCATCTCGATGGCCTGGCAGCGGGACGTCTTCCGCTTCGTCTCGCAGCGGACGCGGATCGTCAGCGGCGCCGTCCGCTCGATCGTCTGGCTGGTCGTCCTGGGCCTTGGGCTGCGTCGCAGCTTCGTGCCCATCCACGGCCTCTCCTACGAGCAGTTCCTGTTCCCCGGGATCATCGCGATGGCGGTCATCTTCTCCGCCATCCAGTCGGCGATCTCGATCATCTGGGATCGCGAGTTCGGCTTCCTGCGGGAGGTGCTTGTGGCGCCCGTCCCGCGCAGCTCGATCGTCATCGGCAAGGCGCTCGGCGGCGCCACGACCACCAGCTCCCAGGCCCTGATCGTGCTCTGCCTGGCCCCGATCGCGGGCGTCTCGCTCGGCTTCGTGCAGATCGTCGAGGTGGTGCCGCTGATCTTCCTGACCTCCCTCGCCTTCGTCTCGCTGGGCATCGTGATCGCCGCCCGGATGCACGATTTCGAAGGCTTCGGCTCGATCCAGAACTTCGTGATCATGCCGCTCTACCTGCTCTCCGGCGCGATGTTCCCCCTCGCTCGCACCTCGTCCCAGCTGCGCGGCGTGGTCGACACCGACCCGCTGTCTTACGGCGTCGACGCGATCCGCCAGACGCTGACCGGGTACCGTGTGCATGCGCTCTGGGCCGACCTGCTCGTCCTCCTGGGCGTGACCGTCATCCTGATGACGGTGGCGGTGTCCCTGTTCAATCGCGAAGGATGAGCGCCGTGGCAGGAGCAGAGCGAAGCGGAGCCGACCTGCTGGAGCGGGTGCTCGAGCTCGCCCAGCGGGTGCGGGTGCTGCTGGACGCCGAGGGGCTGACGATCCGCCGCTACCGGGCGCTGCGGGCGCTCTCCGGCGGCCCGCTGCGGGTCGGTGAGCTGGCTCGCGCGATCGAGGTTCGAGGCCCGACCGCCGTCACCCTGGTGCAGCGGCTTGCGGAGGAGGGGTTCGTCGAGCGCGAGCCCGATCCCACCGATCAGCGGGCGACCGTGCTGCGCCTCAGCGAGCGTGGGTTGGCCCGGCTCGACGACGCACACGGCCGCCTGGTCGAGGAATTCGACCGGATCGCTCGCGCCTCCTCGCGGGCGCTGCTCTGAACCCGGCGGCGGCCGCCTCGTGAGAATCCGGGGGTCAGACCCCGCATTCTCACGACGAAGCCGTTGCAGCGCCGCGGCGAATCTCGACGCTTCGCGTGGGGCGCGGGTTCAGCCCGGAAACTGCGCGCCGTGCAATGCTTCGACCGTGGTCGACCTCGGGCATACCGCGCTCGGCGCCTGGAGCGGCGGCCGGTTCATCCGCTACGGCGAGCCGGTCGATGACGACCGCCTGATCCGGCTGCTGCGGCCCGACGATCGGATTCGGACGGTGATCACGGCCGACGTCTACGGCGAGGGCGCCGCCGACCTGGCCGTTGGCCGGGCGCTGGCCGGGTTGCCCCGCGACGCCTACCGGCTGGTCGGGATGGTCGGCCACGACTTCACCACCGGCACCCGGGCCGGTGCGAAGGGCTTCCCGCGCTTCACCGATCCTTCCCTGCGCGGGAAGGCGGAGTACGCCGGCTACCTACGCACCGCCGTCGAACGCAGCCTCGAGCGCACCGGTGCCTCCCGCTTTGACGTCCTTCTGCTGCACAACCCCGACCGCACCGGGTACAGCTCGCAGGCCGTCTGGGAGGGGATGGCGGCGCTGCGCGAGGCCGGCCTCGCCGACTCGCTGGGGGTGGCCCCGGGCCCGGCCAACGGCTTCACCCTCGACCTCATCTCGTGCGTCGAGCGGTTCGGCGCTCTGATCGACTGGGCGATGCTCATCCTGAACCCGTTCGAGCCCTGGCCGGGCAGCCTCGCCCTTCCCGCCTGCGAGGGAGCGGGCGTGCGGGTGATCGCCCGCGTGGTCGACTACGGCGGCGTCTTCCACGACGACCTGCCCGACGAGGGCAGCCTGGCGCCGGGCGACCACCGCTCGTTCCGCCCGGCGGGCTGGGTCGCCGCTGCCCGGGCGAAGCTCGACGCGATCCGGCCGATCGCCGAGCGGCACGCGCTGACGCCACTCCAGCTGGCGTGCCAGTGGACGCTCGCCCAGCCGGCCGTGGCCTGTGTCGTCCCGACGCTGATCCAGGAGCCGGGCCCGGTCGCCAAGCCGATCGAGCAGGAGCGCGAGGAGCTGGGCGGCCTGCCCGCCGGGCGGCTGCTGGACGACGAGGAGCTGGCCCGGATCGCCGCCGTGGGCGACAACGCGGGCTGCATGCGGCTCAAGGGCGGCTCCCCCGCCCACACGGGCGAGCCACTGCCGGACGCCTGGCCGCTCGCCGACGACCTGGTGGCGGCCGCAGGCCGCTGGGGCATCGTGCCCGAGCGCGATCTCGTGGTGACCGCCTAGCGCGTCCGGCCGTCGGCCGCTCGCACGGCCGCGATCAGCTCGTCCAGACCGACACCCTTCTTGAGGCAGCTGGCGGCGCCGGCGGTCAGCGCCGCCTCGATCATCTGCGGCTCGTCGTAGGCGGACAGGACGACGACCGGCATCGCCCACTCGGCGGCGGCGATCTGCCCGGTCGCCTCGATCCCGTCCAGGCTCGGCATGCGCATGTCCATGACCACCACGTCCGGACGCTCCCGCTCGGCAACGGCGATCGCCTCCAGCCCGTCCGCGGCCTCGCCGACCACGGCCATGCCCGCCTCCTCGAGGGCGTCCCGGAGAACGCCGCGCAGGAGCGAGTTGTCCTCGGCGATGAGGATCCTGATGCCACCCTCCGCCATCGGGCCGATTATGCCCGACAAGGGGGCGGAGCGGCGCCCCGCTCAGGACGCGTAGAGGGCCTCGACGCCGCGCGCGGCGAGGCGCGCGGCTCGGGCCGGCTCGGCGCCGCGCGCCCGCTCCAGCACGTAGAGGGCGGAGAACGAGTCGCCGGCGCCGACCGGGTCCGTGAACACCTCGCGGCCGGCCTCGACGTCCGTCCAGCGGCCGCCGGCGAGCACCCGCACCCCGGCGGCGCCGTCGGTTATCAGCAGCTCAGGCACCGGCAGCGCGACCAGGGCGTGGGGGCTTCCGAATGCGTCCGCCTCCGCCCGGTTCAGCTTCAGCACCTGCACCCCCTCGACAGCCTCGGCGGGGAAGGCGCGCAGCCGCACGGGGCCGGCGTCCGGCCCGCGGGCCAGCCCCTGGCCGTCCAGCATCAGGCGGTGGCCGCGCGCGCCGAGCGCGCGGATCGCCTCGGGCGGGAAGTCGCCGGCCGACTGGCCGCCCAGGAGCAGCCAGTCGCAGCTGCGGAGCTCCCGGTCCGCCAGCCGCTCCAGCTCGCCGGCCGAGAACGGCTCGCCGACCTCGTCCAGCCGCTGCCGCAGGCCGTCCGGGCGGTAGTCGAGGATCGAGCGGACGACCGACCGCGACGGCAGCACCACCGCATCCGGGAGCCCCGGAGCCCGGGTCACCACCACCGGCTCAACGCCGGCGGCGCGCAGCGCCCGTCGGGCGTAAAGCGGCGATCCGCCGAGCCGCTCGACCCGCCTGCCGTCGGCGGTGGTCACCGTGTCCAGCGCCGTCTGGCCGATCAGGCCGATCGAGGGGGCGTCGCGCAGGAAACGTAGAATACGCCGCATGTCGACCGCCCGCCGTACGGCGCTGGCCTCGTTGATCGGCGCGATCTGCCTGGCGGGGACGAAGCTGGTGGTCGGCCTGCTCACCGGGAGCCTGGGCATCCTGGCCGAGGCGGTGCACTCGGGCGTGGACGCGGTCGCCGCGGCGCTCACCGTGTACGCGGTCGGGGTCGCCGAGCGGCCGCCGGACACCGAGCATCAGTACGGTCACGGCAAGGCACAGCACCTGGCGGCGCTGGCCGAGGCGGTCTTCCTGGCCGGTGCGGCGGTATTGATCGCCTTCGAGGCGGTCGGTCGCCTGACCGGCAACGGCAAGGAGGCCCAGGCGACCTGGTACGCCTTCGCGCTGATGGTGTTCGTACTCACGGTCGACGCCGCCCGGGCAGGGGCGTCGCTGCGCGTCGGCCGTCGCGAGCAGAGCCCGGCGCTCCTGGCCAACGCGGTTCACTTCGCCTCCGACTTCGGCGGCAGTCTGGCCGTGCTGATCGGCCTCGGCCTGGTGGCCGAGGGGGTTAGCGGCGGCGACTCGGTGGCCGCGCTGATCGTCGCTGCGATCGTCCTCTTCGCCGCGGTACGGCTGGGGCGGTCGAACGTTGACGCGCTGATGGACCGGGCGCCGACCGGAATCAGGGGACGCGTCGAGCGGGCCGTGCGGTCGGTGCCGGGTGTCAGCGACGTGCGGTCGGTGCGCGTCCGCGAGGCGGCCGGGGAGAGCTTCGCCGAGGTGGTCATCGGCGTTCCCCGGCTGGAGGGGCTGGAGCGCAGCCACCGCACCATGGACATGGTCGAGGACGCGGTGTCGCGGGAGCTGGGGCGGGCCCAGGTGGCGGTGCACGCGGAGCCGGCGACGGCCGGCGAGCGGGCGAACGACCGCATCGCGGCGGCGGCCCTGCGGGTGCCCGGCGTGGTCGAGACGCACAACATCACGGTGCTCCAGGAGGCCGGCGGCTCGGCGGTGACCCTGCACGTGCGGCTCCCCCAGGACATGCCGCTCGGGGAGGCGCGGCGGACCGTGGATGAGCTGAAGCGGGAGATCCGGCGGGAGATCGGGGTCGTCCGGGTGTACGCCCATGTCGAGCCGTCGACGCCGGACGCGCAGCCCGCCAGCCGGCTCGCCGGCGACGACGGCGACCTGATCGCGGCCGCCCGCGAGGCGGTGCGTGGAGTGGCCGGAGACCACCACGAGGTCGTCGTCTACCGCCAGGGTGACCGGCTGCTGGTGGTCACATCGGTGACCGCAGACCCGCTGCTCTCGGTGCGCGAGGCGCACGCGCTGGCCAGCCGGGTCGAGGATGTCGTGCGGGAGCGCCTGGCGGGCGTCGACGACGTCATCGTCGAGGTCACCTGACCCTTCCGCAGCGGAAAGAGCGCCGGGGCCCCATTGGCAGGTGGGTTGGGGCCCCGGCGGCGCGCCTCGAGGACGCGCATCTTTGTTCCGCTAGCCCTCCGCCGCCAGGGTCGCTTGCACGCTCAGCTGCTTGCCGTCGCGGAGGATGGTCAGCGTCACGGTCTGGCCCGGCTTCTTGCTGGAGACGGCGTCGAGAAGGTCGGTAAACTGGACGACCTGCTTGCCGTCGACGGCGGTGATCACGTCGCCGCCGAGCATGTACGGCATGCCGTCGATGGTGGCGCTGGTGGTGCCGCCGCGCAGGCCTGCCTTGGCGGCCGGCGAGTTGGGGACGACGCTCTCCACGAGCACCCCGTGGTCGGTCGGGATGTTGAATGCCTGGGCGAGCTGCGTGTTCAGCGGCTGCCCCTTGATGCCGAGGTAGGTGTGCTCGGCGTGGCCCTTCGTGATCAACTGGTGGGCGACCGTAAGCGCGCTGTTGATGGGGATGGCAAAGCCGATCCCGATGTTGCCGCTATCCGGACCGTCGGAGAGTATCTGGCTGGTGATGCCGATGACCTTGCCCTGGCTGTCGATCAGCGGGCCACCGGAGTTGCCGTGGTTGATCGCGGCATCGGTCTGCAGCGCGCCCTGGATCGGGTGCTTGGTTTGCAGCGAGTCGATCGTCCGGTTGACCGCCGAGATGATTCCCGACGTGATCGTCCGCTCCTCGCCCAGCGGGTTCCCGATGGCGACCACCGGGTCGCCCACCGAGACGTCGCGCACCGATCCCATGGACAGCGGGTGGATCGCGTTCGCGGGCAGGTTCTGGGGCTCGAGCACCGCCACGTCGGTCGCCTTGTCCAGGCCCAGCACCTTCGCCGGATAGGTGTTGTCGAGACCGGATGCGCTGGAGAAGCCGACGGTCACGCTCTTGGCGCCCTCGACGACGTGGGCGTTGGTCAGGATGTGGCCCTGGCCGTCGATCACGAAGCCGGAGCCGAGCGCCGTCTCGGCTCCCTGCGGGAAGCCGAGGGAGTTGGTGCCGCCGGGGATGACCGACTGCACGACCACCACGCCCGGCGCGTCCTGCCGGTAGATCTGGGCGGGCGTCAGGCCGGAGGTGGGGACGGTGTTCACGGCCGGGCTGGGATCGACCACGCGCTCGCGGACGATCGTCGTCGTGTGGCTCGACTGCCCGGAGAAGATGACCGCCGCGATCACCCCGCCGACGACCGCGGCCGCCATGAGCAACAGGAAGGGACGGAGATACCGGCTCATGCCCTGAGTTGTACGACTCCGCAATTGACGCGGGGTTGAGAGATTGGCGGACGCTTCGGGCGACCCGCCGGTACAGTGCGCCGGTGCAGGTGCGGCTGATCGTGAACCCGCTGGCCAGCGCGGTCGGCGACCGCATCGTGGACGGAGTGACCGCTCGCCTCGCCGCCGTCTGCGACCTGGAGGTGGTGCGCACCGAGTACCCGGGCCACGCCCGAGCGCTGGCCGCAGCGGCGACCGATGTCGCCGTGGCGCTGGGCGGCGACGGCACCGCCAACGAGGTCGTGAACGGCCTCCCGGCAGGCGTCGGCTTCTCGATGCTCCCGGGCGGTGCGTCGTCCGTCTTCGCCCGCCAGATCGGGTTCACCGACGAGCCGCTGACCGCCGCCGGCCAGCTCGCCCGCGCGCTCGCCCAGGGTCACGCCCGGACGATCGGCCTCGGCCGGCTGGACGGCCGCCGCTTCACCTTCGCCGCGTCGGTCGGCTTCGACGCCGAGGCCATCCGCGCCGTCGACGATGCGCGCTGGGGCCGGCGCGGCTACCGCCGTCCGGGCGACCTGCGGGTCGCCGTGGCGTTGCTCCGTGCGCTGCGCGCCGACGGCTACGCGCTGCATGAGCGGATGACGGTCGCGGGTGGCGGCCGGACGCCGGCCCGCGCCGCCTACCTCGCGGTGGGCAACCAGCATCCCTACACCTACTTCGGCCGCCTGCCCGTTCGCGCGGTGCCCCGCGCCGGCTTCGACTCCGCGCTCGACGCGGTGGCGGTGCATGCTGCGAGAACGCGCGATCTGTGGCTGATCGGCGGCTACGCCCTGGTCTGGCCGCGGCATGCCGGCCGCGGGTCTGCCCTTGCCGAGTACCTGCACGATGTCCGGACGATCGAGGTGGAGTGCGACGTTCCGACCGCCGTCCAGGTCGACGGCGAGTACGTCGGGCTGCGGCGGCGGGTGGAGATCGGCTACCTGGACGACGCGCTGCGCGTGTACGGCCCGCGCTTCGCCTGAGCGACCGGCGGCCAGGCGGATCGCGGAGGCGCCGCCGGGGAACGTATGATTCCCCGGCTCGTGGACACCGCGATCGCGATAGGGCAGGGGCTGGGCCTGGCGACAGCCGCCGGGCTCCTGGCCAGCGGCCCGCTGGCCGCCGGCGCCACCGCCGCCAGCCAGGGCTGGCTGGAGGACCCGCTGAGCTTCCTGCACCGCGGAGCGGTGGTCGCGCTGATGTGGGCGCTGGTGATCGTCGAGCTGGCCGTCGACGCCGTCTGGCCGGGTGCCCAGGCGGGTGGCCGGCTGGCCCGCCGGGTGGTGGCCGGCGGTCTCGCCTTCGAGTTCGCCGCCGGTAACGCCCTCCCCTGGGCGGGCCTGGCGATCGGTGCGGCTATGGCCGCCCTGGCGGCCCTCGCGATGCGGTCGATCCGCTCCGGCGCCGTGAAGGCCGGCGGCGACGTGCGGGGGACAGCGCTCGTCGAGGACGGCGCCGGCCTGGGCGCGTCCGCGCTCGCCGTGGTTCCGTTCATCGGCTATCCGCTGGGCGTCGCCGCCGGTGCCATCTTCACCCGCGTGCGGCGCCGCGACGACCGCAAGTACGAGGGGCTGCGCGTCCTCCGCTGAGGGTGCGCCGCCCGCCCGTCCGGTGCCCAAGAAGCTGATACTGGCCGTGGTCGACGGGCTCGGCCCGGCCCTGCTCGACCGCTCGATCGCGGCCGGCGCGGCGCCCACCATCGACTGGCTCGCCTCCGAGGGGTCGCGCACCGATCGCTGCTGCTCGACCTTCCCTTCGCTGACGCCCGTATGCCTGTCGGCGCTGATCACCGGACGGCATCCCAACGGCTCCCTGATCCCCAGCATGACCTGGTATCACCGCGGCGAGGGCCGGTTCGTCGAGTACGGCTCGTCGATCGCCGCCACGCTGGCCGAGGGCACCCGGCAGATGATGGACGACGTTCTGGTCAACCTGAATTTGCTGCACCTTTCGCCCCAGGTGGAGACCGTGTTCGAGCGGCTGGACGACGCCGGCCTCGTCACGGCGGCGGTCAACACGTTCGTGATGCGCGGCCACACCCGGCATCCGATCTCCCGGCCGAGCGCCCGCCGGGTGGCGCGGCGGATCGGCATCGTCGACGCGGTGTACGGTCCCCGCCGGTACTTCCTGGGCGACCTCTTCTTCTCCGACCGCACCGGCGCGCCGATCAACCTGGGCGGGGCCGTCGACCGTCACGGCGGGCACGTCGGCCGCTGGCTGGTCACCCGGGACGGCTTCGACTTCCTCTTCTTCTACCTCTACGAGACAGACGCGGTGCAGCACCGGGGAGGCGACGCGGTCGCGGCCGTGGCCGGAGCCGATCACAGCCTGGAGCTCCTGGTCGAGGCGGCCGGCGGCCGCGGCCGGTTCCTCGATCGCTATGCCGTCGCGGTGGTCGCCGATCACTCCCAGAGCACGGTCGAGCGGGCCGTCGACGCACGCGAGCCGTACGCCGACCTGCGGCTCTTCAAAGGGCGCCGCCGCTCCCGGCCGGAGGATTGCGACCTGGCCGTCGCAGCGTCCAACCGGGTCGCCATGGCCTACCTGCTGCCGGGCGCGCGAACGACGCTTCCGGAGATCGTCGAGCGGGCGCGGGCGTCCGCTCCGGCCGACGTCGTGCTGCACTGCGACGACGGCTGGTACGTGGCCTGGCGGGCCGGAGGCGAGCTTCGCTTCCGGCGCGGTTCTGGCGTGGTCGACGAGCGCCGAAACAGCTTCCAGGTCGAGGGCGACCGGGAGCTGCTCGACCCAGCCCTCTATCCAGGCGCGCTGGAGCGGATCGAGGGCATTCTGGCCTGCCCGCGGGCGGGCGACGTGGTCGTCTCGGCGGCACTCGGCTTCGAGTACCGCGACGCCGGCGGCATCCACCACGAGGGCGGCGGCAGCCACGGCTCGCTGCACGCGGCCGACTCGCTGGTGCCGCTAATCACCGCGGGCTTCGAGGGTCATTCCAGCGGACTGCCGGAGGTGCCCTCGATCACCGACCTGACGCCGATGGCATTCCGCCACTTCGGCGTGGGCTAGATGATCGATGGGAAGCTGCGTGATGTCCTGGGCGGCGAGAAGCAAGCCTCGCAAGGACGCAGGGAGCGCCCATACTCCGACGTATGGGCGCGACCGAGGACAAAGCGAGGCGACGCTTCGCAGCCGCAACCCCACTACGCGAGCCAATCGACCACAGTTGTGTGACCAGGCTCGCGCGAGGTTCCCATCGATCATCTACGCTTTGGTGATGGACGACGCTCACGCCGAGCCGGCGCCGGCCGGCGTACGAGGCCACGCCCGCCGCGTCCACCTCGCAGTACGAAAGCCGGATAACTGGTTCGAGCTGGCCCGCTTCCTCGTCGTCGGCGCGTCCGGCTACGTCGTCAACCTGGCCGTGTTCTACCTGGCCGACCGCTCGATGCCGTACCCGATCGCGTTCATCCTGGCTTTCGTGGTGGCGGCGACCAGCAACTTCATCTGGAACCGCTGGTGGACATTCCGCGTCCATCACGGTGTGCCCCACCACCAGTACATGCGCTTCCTGACCGTCAGCGCGCTCGCCCTGGCCATCGACCTGGCGGTACTGACGACGCTCGTCGAGTGGCTGGGCGTCGCCCCGCTGTCGGCGGCCGCGGTGGCGATCGTGATCGCCACTCCGGTCAGCTTCCTCGGGAACAAGATCTGGAGCTTTCGATAGATGGGCGCTCCGATCAGCCGCCGTCCGTGAGCCGCATCGCCCGCCTGGCGGGCGTCCTGCTCGTCGTGGCGGCGCTTGCCGTCGTGCTGGCGACCGTCGCCCGGCCGCCCGCCGCGCTGGCCGCTCCCGCCCCGTCGTTCACGCCCGCCCGGGCGATCTCGATCGCCGCCTCCAACCCGTCGGTAGGGCCGCTCGAGGCCCGCTATCCGCGGGCGATCTTCACCGCCGTCTACCGGCCGTCCAACCACACCTGGCGGGTGCGCCTGGCCGCGCCGTCGGGCCATCCGGTCTACGCCTCGTTCACCATCCTGGACGGGATCGGCAGCGTCGTCTCGCAATCGATCAACCGAACGCCGGGGCCGCCCCACCTGACTGCCGGCCGTGCCTACCGGATCGCCGGCCGGGAGTCCCGCATCAGGTCCTGGCTCGGCCTCTACTCGGGCCTCAGCCACACGGCGACGCTCGGCGACAACCGGGTATGGACGATCTCCTGGTACTCCGGCAGCAAGGAGGTCGCCGAGGTGCAGGTGGACGATGCGACCGGGCATCCGAGCAGCGTCTGGACGGGCCCCCAGGTCTCCTGGATGATGACCCGCGGCCTGCCCGACGCCTACGGGCGCAAGGTCGTCTCGCCGTGGGTGCTGATCCCGATGTGCCTGCTCTTCGTCGGCGGCCTGATCAACTGGCGGAAGCCGCTGTCGATGCGCACCCTGGACGTGTTGATGATGCTCTCGCTGACCGTCTCGCTCGTCTTCTTCGACCGTGGCGACGTGTTCGTCTCGACGCCGCTGATCTACCCACCGCTGATCTACCTGACGATTCGCATGCTGCAGATCGGGGTCTCGCACCGGCCGCGCGACGTCCAGATCGGCGAGATCCACATGCTCGTGCTGGTGGCGCTCATCTTCGGGCTCATGGGCTTCCGGCTGGGCCTCAACAACCAGGACTCGAACATCATCGACGTCGGCTACGCCGGGGTCGCCGGCGCCTCCCGCCTGCTGCATGGCGTGCTGCCCTACGGACACATGCCGCGAGCGGCCGGGACGGCCTGCGGCGGCACCTACGCGAACGGCGACCCGGTGGGCTACGTGCAGTCCGACCATCGCTGCGAGTCGCCGATCGAGAACGGCGACACGTACGGGCCGGTGGTGTACCTGGCATACGCGCCGGCGGTGCTGGCGTTTGGCTGGAGTGGCCTCTGGGACTCGCTGCCGGCGGCACATGTGGCGGCCTCGGCGTTCGACATCCTGGCGGTGGCCGGGCTCTTCGTCGCCGGCTGGCGGCTGCGCTCGGCCCGCATCGGCGTCATGCTCGCGTTCGCCTGGGCGGCCAACCCGTTCACCGCCTATACCCTGAACATGAACGCGAACGATGCGCTCGTCGGGGCCGCCGTGGCCTGGACGCTGGCGGCGCTCTCGCTGCCGGCGGTGCGGGGGGCGATGCTTGCCGTCGCGTCGCTCACCAAGCTCGGCCCGCTGGCCATGGTGCCGGTCTTCCTGCACCTCCGCAACCGGCTGCTGATGATCGCCGGCTTCGTCGTGGCGGCGATCGTCCTGCTGGCGATGCTGGCACTCGATCCGCACGGGCTGCGCCTCTTCTGGGATCGCACGGTCGCCTACCAGGCCGACCGCATCACGCCGCTTTCGATCTGGACGCTCGGCAACTACCACCCGGGTTGGCCGCACCTGGAGTGGCTCCAGCAGATCGCCCAGATCGCGGTCGCCATCGGGGTCGGCCTTCTGGCCTTCCTGCCCCGCGGGGAGCGCGACGCCGCCGCCGTGGCCGCGCTCAGCGGCGCCGCGCTGATCGCCGTCCAAATGGTCGCCTCGTACTGGTTCTATCCGTACGTCTGCTGGTGGCTGCCGGCGGTGCTGATCGGCTTCCTGCTGCCCCGGGCCGGGCGCAGGCAGGCCGCGCCGGTCAGTCTTCCAGTCTGACCGGCTCGATCGCGGTCGCCCGGCCGTCCCCGTCGGCGTCGATCAGCACGCCCTCCAGCCGGGCACCGGCGTCCGAGGGCTGGAAGCGCTCCGAGATCCCGGTCGTGAACCGGCGCAGGACGATGTCGGTACGGACGCCGATCACCGAGTCGTGGGGGCCTGTCATGCCGGCGTCGGTGATGTAGGCGGTGCCACCCGGCAGGATCCGCGCGTCGGCGGTCTGGACGTGCGTGTGGGTGCCGACCACGGCGGTGGCCGATCCGGCAAGCAGTCGGCCCATCGCGACCTTCTCGCTGGTCGCCTCGGCATGGAAGTCGACCAGCACCCAGTCGGCCTCTCCGGCAGCTGTGGCGACCAGTTCCTCGGCGACCGAGAACGGGCTTCGGGCGGGCTCCAGGAAGAGCGCGCCGAGCAGGTTGATGACGGCCAGTCGGCTGCCGTCGGCGGCCTGGCAGAAGGCGACGCCGCGGCCGGGCGCGCGCGCGCTCAGGTTCGCCGGGCGGACGATCCGCGGCTCGCTGTCGAGGTAGCCGTAGATCTCGTGCTGGCGGAAGGCGTGGTTGCCCAGGGTGATCACGTCCACGCCGGCGCCGAACAGCCGCTTGGCCAGGCGGCTGGTGATGCCGACGCCGTCGGCCAGGTTCTCGCCGTTGGCGACCACGAAGGTCAGGCCCAGCTCCTCGCGGAGGCGGGGGACGTGCGTCTCGACCATCCGCCGGCCGGTTGCGGCGAAGCAGTCGCCGACGAACAGCAGCCTCACAGGATGGGCGCGGTGGCGGGAGCCTGGCTTGCCTCGATGTGGACGTGGTTGCCGGCGTCGGAGGTGAAGTTGGCAACCACCTGCTGCACCGCCTTGCTGAGGTCGGCGACCGTGCCCAGGCGGCTGGTCGCGGCGCCCACCGTCTCGCCGACCGTCAGCGACCGGGCCGGATGGATGTTGGTGATCGTGAGGATCATCGCCGGCGCCGCCGCCGGCTGGATCTGGATGACGCTGCCCCAGGCCTTGCCGTTGATGACGTAGGGGCGCATGCTGACGATCCGCCCGTCCACCGGCGAGTAGACGTTGGTGCCGGCCACTGCGCCGACGTCCACCGACCCGGTATCGCCGCCGCCGCTGCCGCCCGAGGTGATGTAGTAGCCGGGCCCCTGGCTGCCGGCGCCCGCAAGCAGGTTCCCGATCGAGGCCAGCAGGCCGGCGTTCAGCTGATGCCCGTTCGGGGTCAGCGGCAGCGCCGCCGGGTTGCCGACTCCGTGGTAGACGATCGCCGTGATCCGGCCCTGGGCGATCGGCATGTCGAGCACCAGGCCGTCCGGCGCGGTGGCCAGCGCCTCCAGGTGCGGAGGGCCGTCCGGCCCCAGCTCGGAGCGGGGCGGATTGGCAAGCGCCGGGGTCGTTGTCGGCGTTCCGCCCGAGTCCAGGAAGCGGACGCCCAGGACGAGCGCAACCACCACGACCAGGCCGAGCGCGAAGAGGCGGCGGCCGTGCCGCGCCTGGGGGCGCCGCCGGGCATGCCGGCGGCGGGGAGTCGTCCGGGTCGTGATCACGCCCGACCAGGGTACCTCAGGGGTGCCCGGCCGGGGCGCCAGCCGACACCCGGGGAGTCAACTACGATGGGGCATGATGTCGCCGGAGTCGGCTTCCAAGCTGCTCATCCCGCGCTGGGTGCAGCTGGTGGGTCTCCCGCTGGTGGTGATCGGGATCTGGCAGGTCTTCGAGGTCATCCACCATGCGGTGTTCATCTTCGTGGTCGCCGCCCTCATCGCGATCCTCCTGAACCCGGTCGTGCGGGCGTTCTGCGCCCTTCGCTGCCCCCGGCCGCTGGCGGTCTTCCTCGTCTACCTGTGCGCGGCGGTGATCGTCGCCGGCATCGCAGTGGTCGCCGGGACCGTCATTGCCAACGAGCTGAACTCGGTCGCCAACCGCGTCGAGGCGGAGTTCGTCGCGAATGGCCAGGGCGTGACCCCGGCTTCCATCAAGCTCAACCGCCTGCAGGCCTGGATCAACGCCAACAGCCCCGTCCACGTGAACATCCAGCGCGCCGGCGAGCGGGCCATCAACGACATCAGCGACTCCGATCTGCAGCGCTACACCGGCCGCGCCGTGGCGATCGCCCAGAGCCTCATCATCACCATCTTCGAGAGCCTGTTCAACCTCGTCCTGGTGATCGTCATCTCGGTCTACATGCTGCTGGACGCGCCCCGCCTCTCCGGCTACCTGCGCCGCCTCTTCCCCGGCACCGACCCCTCAGACGACCTCGTCACCCGGGCCGAGCGGGCGCTGCTCGCATACGTCCGCGGCCAGGCGCTGGTCTCGCTGGTCATCGGGACGACCGCCGGGATCGGGATGTGGCTGCTCGGCGTGACCGGGATCTTCCCCTCCGGCGGCACCTACGCGGTCGCCTTCGGGGTGTGGACGGCGGCCACCGAGGTGATCCCCTACGTCGGCCCGTTCATCGGTGCCATCCCGCCCGTCACCGTGGCGGCGACCCAGTCGTTCTCGGCGGTGGTGGCGGTGGTCCTGGTGTACCTCTTCATCCACCAGATCGAGGGCCACATCGTGATCCCCAAGCTGATGGGCGGCGCGGTCAAGGTGCATCCGCTGGTGGTCATCTTCGCGCTGCTGGCCGGCGCGGAGCTGTACGGGCTTCCCGGCGTTCTGGTCACCATGCCCCTGGTCGCCATCGGCCGCGAGGTGTGGCTCTTTCTGCGTGAACGGATCGGCCTCGAGTCGTGGAAGGACGCCGCGCTTCCGATCCCCGTCGTCCTGGAGAAACGCGAGGAGCCGGAGCGAGACGAAGGGCCGGAGCGCTCGGGGCCGAACGCCGCCTAGTGGTCTAGATGGTTGATTCCGCGCCGCCGCGCGCCTGACCGCATGGTTTCTGGTGGGTTCGCGTCGGCTGGTGGGGCTGCGGCTGCGAACCGTCGCCTCACTTCGTCCTCCGTCGCGCCCATACAGCAAGGTATGCGCGCTCCCTGCGTCCTTGTGAGGCTCGGTTCTCGCCGCTCAGCACATCACGGCGGCGCGGAATCAACCATCTAGGTCTCGGGCAGACCGTCGCCGACGTCGGCCGCGGTCGCGTAGGCGTCCAGCGCCGCCTCGTTGCGGCCGCACTGGCGCAGGAAGCCGGCGTACTCGCGATAGGCGCGGGCGAGCTCGGCCCGCCAGCCGTTCTGGCGCCGCAGGAGCCCGATCGCCGCCGAGTAGGCGGCGTCGGCTCGCTGCTGGTCGCCAAGCGTCGCATAGCCCCGCGCGAGCACCTGGTTGGCCAGTCCCAGCTCGCCCACGGCCGCACCCGAGGCCAGCAGCTCGACCGCCCGGCGGGCGGTCTCGACGCCGTCGTCGGCACGGTCTTCGAGCAGCGCCAGGCGAGCTTCCTCGACAAACAGGATCCCCTCATCGATCGGGCCGAGGCTGCTGCCATAGCATGCACGGGCTTCGACGAGGTGCTCCGCGGCCTCCTCGGTCTCGCCCAGCGAGAGCAGCACCGAGGCGACGTGCATGTGGGTATCGCCGACGATGTACGAGCGGCCCTGGCGGATCCGGATCTCCAGGCAGGAGCGGCAGTACTGAAGCGCTAGCTGGTACTGCCCGAGCGCGTTGTGCAAGCGGCCCAGGGCATAGAACACGGTCGCCCGCAGGTCGAGCCCGATCTCCTCGCCGCCCTCCCGCAGCACACGGGCGAGAACGGCGGCGGCGGCCGCGTAGTCGCCGGCGTCGGTGTAGGCGTAGCTCAGCACGTAGGAGTAGCGGGCGATCGCGTCCAGCGCGTCCGGGCTGTCGCGGCGGATGCGCTCCAGACACCCCTGGAGCAGCTTGGCCGCCGCGGCCGGATCGCCGGCCGCCGAGGTCAGGCGCGCCAGCTCGTAGTAGAGCTCTGAGCGTTCCACCGGGTCGGGATAGCCGCCGGCGCTGACTGCCTGGCGGAAGAAGTCGAGCGCCTGGTCGTCGTTGCCGCGCCGGGTCGCGACCACGCCCAGCGCCTCCAGCGCACGGCTCACCTCGGCCCGGTCGTCGGCCGCCTGGGCACTGCGAAGCGACGCCCGCAGCGCATCCTCCGCCTCGTCATAGCGCTCGAGGCCGATCAGCAGGCTGGCATCCATCTCCATCGGTCCAGCGTACAGGTGTCCACGCGGCGACGCGATCCGCAATTTGTGTGCTAGAGGAGCTCGGCCGCGGGGACGCCCGCTGCCGTCGACGGGGCCAGGTCGGATGCCCGCTCGAACGCCTCCAGCGCCGCCTCGGAGCGACCCAGGCGCTTCAGGAACTTGCCGTGGTAGCGGTGGGCGCGGCTGAGGGCGCGGCGGTCGCCCGCCCGCTCGAAGGCTGCAATCGCCGCCGCGTACGCCTGCTCCGCCCGCTCGATCTCGCCCAGCGAGTCCTGCACACGGGCCAGCACCAGGTAGGCGTCACCGATCCGCTGGGCGTCGGTCGCCGCGCCCAGGGTCTCCACCGCCACCCGCGCCCGGTCGGCCGCCGTCGCGGTGTCTCCCGAGAGCAGCGCCAGCCGGGCCTCCTCGACGGCCAGTGTGCCGTCGATCCCCCCACCGCCGTCCCGGGCCATCGCCCGCGCGGCCGCCAGGTGCTCGGCGGCGCCGTCCGCGTCGGAGGCGTCGAGCAGGCTCTGGGCGTACGCCAGGTGAGCGTCGCGCAGTGCCTCGTTGTCCTCGGCCAGCTCGTACATCGAGAGCGCCCGGTCGCTGTGCCGGATCGCCAGCTCGGTGCGGCCGGCGGCGGCGTGGGCGCGCGCCAGCTCGAAGAGCCGGGTCGCCCGGCTCTCCAGATCGACGTTGCCGCGTCCATTGGCCAGCGCGTCGGCCAGCGCCACCGCCGCCCGCGCCGGGTCGCCCACCTCCAGGCAGGCCGCGGACAGCCACAGCGAGTAGCGGACGAACTTCGCCGGATCGGCGGCCGGGCTGCGGCGCAGCCGGGCCAGGCAGTCCTCGATCAGCGCCATCGCCCGCGCGCTGTCGCCGGTTGTCCGGTAGATCTCGATCAGCCCGGCGTAGAGGTCGATGCGCTCCCCCGGGTCGGGATCGCTTGCCGACTCCAGCGCCTCGTGCAGGAGGACCGACGCCCGCTCGGCGTCGCCGCGCGTCAGGGCGACCAGGCCGAGCCCCTCGCAGGCCTCGCTGATGCGCTCGGCGTCGGCGCTGACCCGAGCCTCGTGGAGCACGCCCTCGAGCGTCTCCTCCGCCTCCTCGAGACGGCCCTGGCGGGTCAGCATGGCCGCCTCCAGTGCCTCCAATGAGCGCGAGCGCTGCTCCGTCGACGTCTCACCGGTCAACTCTTCGGCCGACACGTCCAGCCGCTGCGCGATCTCGTAGAGCACGCGCGGGCTCGGGCGGCGATCGCCCGCCTCGATGCGCGCCAGGTAGCTGTAGGAGCAGCCCGGGAACGACAGGTCACGCTGCGTCATCGCCCGCTTGCGGCGGTAATGACGGATCCGTGCGCCGAGTTTGCGCAGCGATTCGTTCGAATATTCGGAGTCGTGCTCGAGACCGGTCATGCTCTGGGCCCACCCCTGGTCAATTCGACTCCCCCAACGGTCGATTCTTGGCAAGCCTACCCCGGAACGCGGTTCCTGTAAAGGACCAGCGGCGCGCCGGGGCCGCTGGGCGGCGGATACACTGCCGCGGATGGCCTTTCCCGTGATGCGCATGCGGCGCCTCCGCCGCAGCGCCGGCATCCGCGCCTTGGTGCGCGAGCACCGAGTCGCTGCCGCCGACCTGATCCAGCCGCTGTTTGTGCGCACCGGAGGCGGCCCTCCTGCGCCCATCGAGGCGATGCCGGGGCAGTTCCACCTGACCGCCGCGCAGGCGGCCGAGGAGGCGGCGGAGCTGCACGCTGTGGGGATCCCGGCGGTGCTCCTGTTCGGCATCCCGGACCACAAGGATGACGCGGCCAGCTCGGCCTACGAGGCGGACGGGGTCGTCCAGACGGCAATCCGGGAGATCCGCCGGGCGGCTCCCGAGATGGTGATCGTGACGGACGTCTGCCTCTGCCAGTACATGTCGCACGGGCACTGCGGGGTGCTCCGCGACGGCGTGGTGCAGAACGACCTGTCGCTGGAGCTCCTGGCCGAGACGGCGCTCTCGCACGCTGCCGCCGGCGCCGACGTGGTCGCCCCGTCGGACATGATGGATGGGCGGGTGGCGGCGATCCGCTCGGCACTCGACGAGGACGGCTTCAGCGAGGTCTCGATCCTGGCCTACAGCGCGAAGTACGCGTCGGCGTTCTACGGGCCATTCCGCGAGGCGGCGCACTCGGCGCCGTCGGAAGGTGACCGCCGGGGCTACCAGATGGATCCGGCCAACGGGCGGGAGGCCGTGCGCGAGGTGCTGCTCGACCTCGAGGAGGGCGCCGACATGGTGATGGTCAAGCCGGCGCTCCCCTACCTGGACGTGATCCGCGGCGTCCGCGAGGCCACCCTGGCACCGCTCGCCGCCTACCAGGTGAGCGGCGAGTACGCGATGCTGATGGCCGCCGCCGGGCGCGGGCTGGTCGACGAGCGGAGCGCCGTGCTGGAGTCGCTGGCTGCGATCAAGCGGGCCGGGGCGGACATGATCGTCAGCTACTGGGCCGGGCGCGTGGCCGGATGGCTGTCGTAACGACCGGGCGGTCGGCGGAGCTGTACGCCGAGGCCTGCCGCCTGATCCCGGGCGGCGTGTCGAGCCCGGTGCGGGCGATGCGCTCGGTGGGGCGCGAGTACCCGATCTTCCTGAGCCGCGGCGAGGGCGGCTGGGTGTACGACGCCGACGGCAACCGGTACGTCGACTGGGTGATGTCGTGGGGGCCGCTGATCGCCGGCCACGCTCATCCGCGGGTGATCGAGGCAATCGCCGCGGCCGCGGCGGCCGGCACCTCGTTCGGCGCCCCCACCGAGCTCGAGCTGGAGCTGGCGCGGGAGCTGGTGCGCGGCCTGCCCACGGTGGAGATGGTGCGCTTCGTCTCCTCCGGCACCGAGGCCACGATGAGCGCCGTCCGGCTCGCCCGCGCGTTCACCGGCCGGCGCAAGCTGCTCAAGTTCGTCGGCGGCTACCACGGTCACGCCGATCCTCTGCTGGCACGGGCCGGTTCGGGCATGGCGACGCTGTCGATCCCGTCCACTCCCGGCATCCCGGAGGCCGTGACCGCCGATACCGTGCTCTGTGAGTACAACGACCTCGAGGCCGTGCGCGCACTCGCGGAGCGGCACGCCGATGACCTCGCCTGCGTGATCGTCGAGCCGGTTGCCGGCAACATGGGGGTCGTGCCACCGCTGCCGGGGTTCCTGGAGGGGCTGCGGGCGGTCTGCAACGGCACCGGCGCGCTGCTCATCGCCGACGAGGTGATCACCGGCTTTCGCATCGCCTACGGCGGTGGCCAGGAGCGACTGGCCGTCCGCGCCGACCTCACCTGCCTGGGCAAGATCGTCGGCGGTGGGGTGCCGGCGGCCGCCTTCGGCGGGCGGGCGGACGTCATGGAGCGGCTGGCGCCCGCGGGCGACGTCTACCAGGCGGGCACGCTCTCCGGGAACCCGCTGGCGATGGCCGCCGGCCTGGCCACCCTGGAGCTGCTCCGCGACCCCGGCGCCTACCCGGCGCTGGAGCGGATCTCGGCCGGGCTGGCCGACGCACTCGCTGCAGAGGGCGTCACCGTCAACCGGGTCGGTGCCATGCTGACCGCGTTCTGCCACGCCGGGCCGGTCACGTGCTTCGCCGACGCCGCCGCATCCGACACCGGCCGCTACGGCCGCCTGCACGCGCATCTCCTGGAGCGCGGGATCCTGCTTGCCCCGTCCCAGTTCGAGGCGGCGATGCCGTCGCTCGCCCACACCGACGAGCAGATCGAGCTGACCGGGGCGGCCGTCCGCGAGTTCGCCGGATGACGGTGCTGGCCGAGGTGGCGCGACGCGCCGCCGCCGAGTCCCCGCTCTGGGCCGGGGCGCTGGTCGCGACCGACGGCGAAACGGCGTTTGCCGGCGTCTGCCCGGACGGCCACCTGCTCGGGCTGGAGATGATCTACGAGGGGCACCTGCTGCACCGCGGCCGCTCCCGGCTGTTCTCCCAGGACGACCGCGACCTGGCGCTCCTCACCGGCGACTATCTGTACGCCGCCGGGCTTGTCGAGGTGTGTCGCACGGGCGACCTGGAGGCCGTGCGGGCGCTCGCCGAGCTGATCTCCGAGACCTCACGGGCGGCCGCCGAGGGCGACCCAGAGGATCGGTCGCTGTGGCTGGCGGCGATCGACCGCTTCAGCTGACCCGGTGGCCGCGGCGGGCGAGCTGGACCGCCAGGAGCAGCGCGACCAGCGTGGCGAGCACCCCGACCAGCGTCGGCGCCGCGCCGGACAGCGCACCAGTCAGTCCCGGCAGCAGGGCCAGCCAGCCGACCAGGAGTGCGCCTGCCACCAGCGCGGCCGACCAGGCGCCGCGCCGGATCGCGAACCCGCGCGACGTCAGCGCCGGTTCGCGCAGCTCGACGGCCGCGTGGCCGGCGTCCCAGGCCAGCACGAGCGCCGCCGCGTCCAGCGGCGCCAGGCCGATGCCGGCGTGCCCCAGGCCCGTGCCCGTCGCCACGATGCCGCAGACCGCCACCAGCGCCCACACCACCGCCCGCTCGACGCCGGCGGCGATCCCGGCCGCCAGAAGCAGGCAGGCGGCGGCGCCGGCCGAGGCAACCCACGTCCTGATGTCGGACGGCGTCTCCCAGACGGCCTGCGCCGACAGCGCCGCCGCAGCTGCCACGGCGGCCGGGCCGAACAGGGCGACCGCTAGCGAGACGCGACCCGCGACCATCTGCGCGCCTCCCTGAGGTGTGCCAGCACCGCTTCCACCGGCTGCTCCCGCCGCCATTCGACCACCTGTACGCCGACCGCCGCGTAGTGTGCCCGCACCTGCTCGCGGCGGAGCGCCCAGAAGCGCCTGGCCAGGCGATCGATGTCGTCGTCGGGCGGCGGCAGGTGCGGCTCCGGCGCGATCTCGATGACCGCCAGGTCAAATCCGCGCGCCCGCAGGTTGGCCAGGGCGGCCACGGTGCGCGTGTCGATCAGCGGCGTCAGCGCCAGCACCAGCGCCCGCGGCGGCAGGGTTCGGCTGGGGATGACGTCGACGTCGCGCCAGGCCACGCTGGCGACGATTCGAGTGTCGATCAGCGAGTCGATGATCCGGTGCTCCTGGACGCGGCCGGCCGCCGGCAGGACCCAGCGGAGGACGCCGCCGAACCCGACCACCCCCACCCGGTCGCGCCGCTCCAGGTAGGCGTGGGCGATCGCCGCCGCGCCGTGCACGACCTGGTCGAGCGGATCCGGTCCCCAGCCCTGGTCGTCGCCGAACGAGTCGATGAAGAGCACCACGTCGGCGTTTCGCTCCGGGTGGTGCTCATTCACGTAGGGACTCCCGCGGCGGGCCGTGGTGCGCCAGTTCATGCTGCGCACGCGGTCGCCGGGCACGAACGGGCGCACCTCGGCCCGTTCGATCCCGTCGCCCTTCGTCCGCGCGACGTCGCTCCCCACAGAGAGCTGGGTGCGCCGCGGCGACGGCCGGGCGCGGATCCGATCGGCCGCGGGATAGACCCGCAGCGGCAGCCGCGCCGGCAGTGACGGCCGGTACGCGAAGAGGCCCGCGCGGTCGCGAACGACCGCGTTCTCGACCCCCAGCACGTAGCCTCCCCAGCGGCTGCACCGGTAGCGGCGGCGAACGACACAGGGCACGTCCGCCTCGACGGCCATCCGGCTCAGCGGCCGGTCGTCGAGCGGCTCCATTCCCGGCGGGAGCAGCGTGCGCAGGTCAAGCTGGGCGATCCGAAACCGCGACTCCAGCGTCAGCGTCAGCTCGACCTCGTCGGTCTCCACCGCGCGTAGGTCGGAGAGCTCAGCGCTGGCGCTGAGCTCGGGCGCGCTCGTCCGGCTGATGCCGAGGATCAGCAGCAGCCCGAGCGGTGCCGCCATCGCCACCAGCTCCGGCCGGCGTAGGCCGAGCGCGCTCAGGAGCAGGACGGCGCAGGCAAAGACCGCCGAGCGAAGCCGCGGCGACGGCAGCGCGCTCACGGCTCATCGCTGGTGGGCGGTCCGGGGACGCGGTCGAGGCAGTCGGCCACGACCATCTCCGGCGTGATTCGCTGCACCCACAGCTCGGGGCGCAGCGTCAGCCGGTGGGCGAGCGCCGGCGCAGCGACGTGCTTCACGTCCTCGGGCGTCACGAAGTCCCGGCCGCGCAGCGTGGCCAGGCAGCGGGAGAGCTTGAGCAGCGCGAGCGTTCCGCGCGGGCTGGCGCCCACCTCCACCTGGGGGTGGGTGCGCGTCGCCGCGGCCAGATCGACCATGTACAGCCCGATCGCCTGGGAGACGTGGACGTGCTCGATCGCAGCCTGCATCGCGACCACCTCGGCGGCGTCCGATACCCGCTCGAGCTCGACCCGGTCGGTCTGCCGGGTCATCCGCCGATCGAGCACCTCCCACTCGTCGTCGCGGCTCGGGTAGCCGACGGACAGGCGCAGCAGGAAGCGGTCGAGCTGTGCCTCCGGAAGCGGGTAGGTGCCCTCGTACTCGATCGGATTCTGGGTTGCGATGACGAGGAACGGGGCGGCCAGCAGCCGCGTCTGGCCGTCGATCGTCACCTGCCGCTCGGCCATCGCCTCGAGCAGCGCCGACTGCGTCTTGGGCGGCGCCCGGTTGATCTCGTCGGCCAGCAGCAGGTTGGTGAAGACCGGCCCCGGCCGGAACTCGAACTCGGCGCTGTCGGCGCGGAACACCGACGAGCCGGTGACGTCGGACGGCATCAGGTCGGGCGTGAACTGGATGCGGCCGAACTCCATGTCCAGCACCTGGGCGAACGACCGCGCGACCAGCGTCTTGGCCAGGCCGGGGTAATCCTCGATCAGGACGTGGCCGTCGGCCAGCAGGCCGGTCAGGATCAGCTCCAACGCATCCCGCTTGCCGACGACCGCGCGCTCGACCTGATCGAGCACCTGCTCGCAGCGCTCTGCCACCTGTTCGACGGCGGGGGTGCTCACCGGCCGCCCGCAAGCCGCTCGAGGTCGTCGAGGACGATCTCCAGGTCGCTCACCGAGATCCCGCGTTCGCGGGGATCGTCTGGCGGCCTCCGGTCGGGCTGGATCAGATCCCAGGTGACCGGCGAGACCAGCCCCTGCAGCTCCTCCGGCGCCCGCCCGGCAGGCCCCCGCCGGCGCTCGGTTGCCCCCGCAGCGAGCTCGCGGACGGCCGGTGCCAGCCGGTGGTGCGTCTCGCCGGCGCTGGCCACCGCGAGCTGCAGCATCCGCCGGTCGGAGCGAAGCACCGCCGGCGTGCCGTCGGTCGGATCCGACCGGCCGCGGCGGCGGGCGGCGGAGGGCGATCCCGGCATCCGCTGCAGCATCGCGGCGGCGGCGGCGCAGCCCCCGGCAAGGATCAGCGCCGCCTCGACGGTCATCGCTCGTCCTCCAGCTCGGACTGCATCGTCTCCAGGCTGTCCACCGCCTGATCCTGCATCGCCCGGTCGACCGGGTGAACGCTGAACCGTGCCCGCTCGTAGAGCCCGGTCAGCCGGCGCAGCGCCGGCCGCGAGCCGCGCAGGTGGCCGATCACCCGGCCCAGGTACTCGCGCGGGCCCTCGGCGGGGTCGCGGTGCAGGTGGCGCGCGCCCAGCTCCCGCTCCATCTCCGCGTAGGTCGCGATCACGGCCTCCCGGGCGTCCGGGTGCGCGCGCAGGTCGGCGGGCGGCGTCCGCGGCTCCGGCAGGGGCTCGGCCACGATCGCCGATGTCGCAACCGTGCCGGCGGCTCGCCGGAAGCGCCGGTAGGCAAGCACGGCCAGGACGACCATCACCAGCCACAGCACCGCGGCCAGCAGCCAGTCCACCGTCGCCACCTGGCTGCCCGAGCCGTGGCGGACGAGCCCGCCGACGCCTCCGCCGCCGCCTGACCCGTTGTCGCCGAACGCCGGCAGGTGGATCCGGTTCAGGTGGATCACCCCCATCCGCGCCAGCAGCGCCAGCAGCAGGATCGACCCGGCCAGGATCGCCTGCTTGAGCCGTCGCTTGCGGTCGTAGCGGGGATCGAGGATGCGCTGCTCGGTGCGCCGCTTGCGGGCCATCATCTGCGCCAGCACCCAGATCGCGAGGCCGACCACGAATATGATCGGCACCAGGGCGATGACCAGCGCGGTTGCGCCGTGTCGGCCGACCGCGGCCATCTCCGACCATCCCGGCGGTCGCGGCGGCGCCGCCGATCCCGCCCGTGTGCTGGCCGAGACGACGGCGAATGCCAGAGCGGTCGCGGCGACCGCGGCAGCGGTGGCTACGCCGGACAGCGGACGCCGTTGCGGCTGCTCTGCCATGTGATCGGTGTGACGCCGGTCGGCGGTGCTGGTTAGGCGCACGAGGGCGCTCCCCGGGCCGGTAGGCTGAGCGCATGGCCTTCTCGGATCTGCGCGACTGGCTCGACCACCTGCGCGCGGCGGGCGAGCTGCACGAGGTATCGGCGGAGGTCGATCCGTACCTGGAGATCTCGGAGATCACCGACCGGGTGGTCAAGGCGGGCGGCCCGGCGCTCCTCTTCCAGAACGTCAAGGGGTCGCCGATGCCGCTCCTGATCAACCAGTTCGGAACCGAGCGGCGGATGTGCATGGCGTTCGGCGTGGAGCGCCTGGACGAGCTCGGGGAGCGGGTGGCCGAGGTGCTCGAGATGGCCCCGCCGGAGGGCCTGATGGACAAGCTGCGGGCACTCGGCAAGCTGAAGTCGCTCGCCGACTCGCGACCGAAGGTCGTCTCCTCCGGCCCCTGCCAGGAGGTGGTGCTCGACCCGCCCAGCCTGGACGGGCTGCCGATCATGACCTGCTGGCCGGGCGACGGGGGGCCGTTCATCACCCTGCCCGCCGTGATCACGCGGGATCCGCGAAGCGGCATGCGCAACGTCGGCATGTACCGCGTGCAGAAGTTCGACTCGACGACGACGGCGATGCACTGGCAGATCCACAAGGACGCCGCGGCCGACTGGCGCGGGATGGGCGAGACGATGGACGTCGCGATCGCCCTCGGCGTCGATCCGATCACCTGCTACACCGCCTCGGCGCCGCTGCCCAAGCACATCGACGAGTTCATGCTCGCCGGCTTCCTGCGCGGCTCGCCGGTGGAGCTGGTGCGGGCGCGCACCGTCGACCTCGAGGTTCCGGCCCGGGCCGAGATCGTGATCGAGGGCAGGATTGCACGGGGCGAGCTGCGGGAGGAGGGACCGTTCGGCGATCACACTGGGTATTACACCCCGTCCGAGCCGTTCCCGGTCGTCCACGTGACTGCCGTCACCATGCGCCGCGATGCAATCTACCCCTCGATCATCGTCGGCGTGCCTCCGCAGGAGGACGCCTGGCTGGGCAGGGCGACCGAGCGCCTGTTCCTGCCGGCGCTCAAGATGACGATGCCGGAGCTGGTCGACTACGACCTGCCGGTGGCCGGCGCCTTCCACAACCTGTGCATCGTGTCGATCCGCAAGGCGTTCCCCGGGCACCCCCAGAAGGTGATGCACGCGATCTGGGGAACCGGCCTGCTGTCGCTCAGCAAGGGCGTCGTGGTGGTCGACGAGGGCATCGACGTGCACGACTATGCCCAGGTCATGTGGCAGGTCGGCGCCAACGTCGACCCGGCCCGCGACGTGCTCCTCAGCCGCGGCCCGCTCGACCATCTCGACCACGCCCCCGGCCGGCAGTTCGAGGGCGGCAAGATCGGGATCGACGCCACTGCGAAATCGGCCGCCGACGGCTACCCTCGGGGGTGGCCGGAGGTGATCAGAATGAGCCCACAGATACAAGCTCTGGTCGACTCGCGATGGGCCGAGTATGGTCTCTGGAAGCCGGATCCGGAGGCGGCTACACTCCGCCGCGGGCGCCGTTAGAATCGCCCGCGGTAGTCAATCCAGGAGGATCGAGTGGCGGAGCAAGACGGCACGACCCGCGGCCAGTTCCTGACACTGTCGACCGTGGGCCTGGGGGCGATGATCGGCGGCGTCATCGGGGTCCCCGCCACCGCCTACCTGCTGGCGCCGGTGACCCAGGAGACGACCTTCCAGCCGGTCCTGCTCGGCGCGATCGACAGGTTCAAGCAGGAGCAGGGCTTCAAGCCGACCGCCGCCACCTACGTGGAGGACGCCAAGCAGCCGTTCACCAGCGCCGGCCTGGCCTGGGTGCACTACACCGGGCAGAGCGGGACGACCTGGGACGGCAAGGACGCCATGTTCATCGTCTTCTCCAACCGCTGCATGCACCTGGGATGCCCGGTCGACGCGACGCTTACCGGCTTCGGCTGCCCGTGCCACGGCGGCCAGTACAACAAGCAGGGACAGCGCATCGCCGGCCCGCCGATCCGCCCCCTCGACCGCTTCCAGTGGCAGCTGAAGAACAGCGATTCGGAGCTCTGGATCACCGAGCGCTGGAGCGTCGACTTCAACTCCAGCGGGCAGATCCAGTACTACAAGGTGAAGGGGCCGGGGCAGCCGGTGACGGTGCCCTGGGGCGGCAGCACGGTTTCCAACATCCTCTATCCGCCGGTCACCTACAACTACCCCGCGGGGAGTTGAGCTAGGTGCCGATCCCCGCCCCCGACACCAAGCAGATGGTGCTGGCCAGCGAGGACTGGATCGAGTACCGCACCGGGTTCCCCACCCTCATCCGCAAGTTCCTCTTCCGCAAGGTGCCGCCGACCGGCTGGTTCCATACCCTCGGCTCGTCGCTGCTCACGGTGTTCATCCTCCAGGCGACCACCGGCATGCTGCTGGCGATGACCTACGACCCGTCGCCGACCGGCGCCTACGAGTCGATCCGCTACATCACCGACCAGCAGACGCTGGGCTGGCTCCTCCGTGGCATGCACAAGTGGGGCGCCTCGATGATGGTGATCCTGCTCTTCCTGCACATGGGCCGCACCTTCTTCTACGGCGCCTACAAGTACCCGCGCGAGATGACCTGGCTGACCGGGTCGCTGATCTTTCTCTCGACCATGGCCATGGGCCTCACCGGCTACCTCCTGGTGTGGGATCAGCGGGCCTACTGGGCGAGTGTCGTGGCGGTCAACATCAACGGCACGGCGCCGGTGCTGGGGCCGTTCATCGTCAAGTTCCTGCTCGGCGGGCCGGTGGTCGGGGCGCAGACCATCTCTCGCTTCTACGCCATGCACATGCTGCTGATCCCCGGCCTCATCGGAGCGCTCATCTTCGTCCACATGTGGCTGGTCGTGAAGCTCGGCGTGACGCCGTGGCCGAGCCGGCCCCCGGTGCCTGAAGAGGCGGCCGATCGCTGATGGCGATGGCCGCTCCCCGAAAGACGTTGAACCGCCGCGTCCGCTACGAGGCGGAGCACGCCGAGCAGAAGCGGGAGGGCCACGCCTTCTTCCCGGGGGCGATGTTCCACGACGTCGTGGTCAACCTCGTGGTGGTGCTGACGGTGATCGTCATGGCGGTTGTCTGGCATGCCACCGCCGGTCCCATCGACCACGCCCACCCGAACGGCCAGAACGGCTGGCTGGGCGAGCTCTACCAGCAGAAGGCGAACCCGGCCGTGCAGGCCACCGAGCCGCGCCCGGACTGGTACTTCCTCTTCCTGTTCGAGCTCCTGCGCATCTTCAAGACGCCGTGGCAGCTCATCTTCGCCACCATCATCATCCCGACGATCATGATGGTGCTGCTGGTTGCGTGGCCGTTCATCGACCGCGGCCGTGACCGGCGGCTGTCCCGGCGGCCCGGCGGCGTCGCGCTCGGCCTGAGTGTCCCGGCGGTGCTGATCGCGCTGACGATGGCGGGGTCGGCCGCGCCGGGCGTCGCGGCGGGCGGTGCGGTGACCGGGAACGCCGCGTTCGACAAGACCGCCGGCGCCGCGCTGATCACCAGTGCCGGCTGCCAGACCTGCCACAACTTCGGGGCCGGGGGCGGCAACATCGGCCCGGCGCTTCTGGTCGGCAAGGGCTCCAACATGTTCGGTGACAACGCGACCGCGCTCGAGCAGTGGATCGGTACCGGGGCGAACGCGGCCAGCGGCGGGGTCATGCCCGCCTATGCCAAGCAGGGCCTGACCGCGCAGCAGATCCAGACAATCGCCGAGTTCGTGGCCGCCCTTTCGACGGGTAAACCGCCCGCCCAGTAGTCTCTCGCGGACATGCGCGTGATGCTCGGAGTCACCGGCGCGTCCGGCGCCCCGTATGCTGCCCGGATCCTGCGCGCCCTGGTCGACGCGGAGGTCGAGACCGGCGTCGTGGTGTCGGACGCCGGCGCCCAGGTGATCGCACTCGAGCTGTACGGCGAGCGCTCGCTCGACCCGGCCGGAGCGGTCGAGCGCTTCCTGGCCGACCACGGATCACCGGCCGTGCGGGTGTGGGGAAAGTCCGACTACGGCGCCCCCTACGCCTCCGGAAGCGCCCGCACCGACGCCGTCGTGGTCTGTCCCTGCTCGATGGCAACGGTGGGCACGATCGCCGGCGGCGGCGAGGCGAACCTGATCCACCGGGCGGCCTCGGTCCAGCTCAAGGAGGGCCGGCGCCTGGTGCTCGTTCCCCGCGAGACGCCCCTCTCCGACATCCACCTCGAGAACCTGCTGCGCGTCCGCCGCGCCGGCGCCGCGGTGGTGCCCGCGATGCCGGCGTTCTACCATCTGCCGGAGTCGATCGCCGACCTGGTCGACTTCGTGGCGGGCCGCGTGCTGGACGCGATCGGCGTGGACGTCACACTTCATCGGCGTTGGGGGAGCTCGTGACTGCGTGAGTGTGGAGCCGGATCAGGTGCGCGAGATGTTCGACCGGATCTCACCGGCCTACGACCGGATGAACCGGCTGATGAGCGGCGGCCTGGACGGGCGCTGGCGGCGGTTCGCCGTGCGCTGCGCCGGCCTGGCGCCGGGCGACGCCGCACTCGACGTCTGCTGCGGCACCGGCGACCTGGCAATCGACCTCCTGGACGAGGTGTCGTCGCGGGGGCGGGTGGTCGGCCTCGACTTCTCGGAGCCGATGCTGGAGCTGGCGCGGGCGAAGACGGCACTCGTCGAGTGGGTGCGCGGCGACGCGCTCGACCTGCCCTACGGGGCCGGCGAGTTCGCGGCGGCGACGATCGGCTTCGGGATGCGCAACCTGGCCGACCACGGGCGCGGCTTCCGCGAGATGCGCCGGGTCGTTCGCCCCGGCGGCCGGGTCGTCTGCCTGGAGCTGACCGAGCCCCCGCCCTGGGTCGCCCCGTTCTCGAGGATCTGGACCGACCGCGCTGTGCCCCTGCTGGGGCGGCTGGTGGCCGGCGACGAGGCGGCCTACACCTACCTGCCCGGGTCGGTGCACCGCTTTCCGCCGGCCGCCGAGCTGGTGGGTGTGATGGAGGCGGCGGGCCTCGAGCACGTCCAGTTCCGGCGGCTGATGATGGGCGTCGTGGCAGTGCACGTGGGGACGGTGCCGGCATGAGCGCGGTCGCCCGGGCGATGGCGGTTGAGGGGCTCGCCGAGTATGTGGCCGATGTCGAGCGGCGGCTCCGCGAGACGGTCGCCTGGCGGCCCGGCGTCGCCGCCGACGCCGCCGCCGAGACGCTGCTGGCAGGCGGCAAGCGGCTGCGCCCGATGCTCGTCTACCTCTGCGCGCCGGTGGGCATGCGCGACCAGCCGCGGCTGGTCGCGGCCGGGACCGCCGTCGAGCTGGTTCACATGGCGACGCTCGTTCACGACGACATGCTCGACCAGGCGCCGCTCCGCCGCGGCCGGCCGACGGTCTGGCAGGAGCGCGGCGAGCAGGTCGCCTCGGCGGCCGGCGACCACCTGTTCGCCCGTGCCTTCGCCGAGCTGACCGGGACGGGCGACATGGACGCCGTGGAGGCCCTCGCCCGAGCCTGTCTGTCGCTCGCGCACGGGGAGATCCTGCAGCGCGCCCAGACAGGCGACCCGTCGACGACCGTCGAGCAGTACCTGGAGCGGTGCACGCTCAAGACCGGCAGCCTGTTCGCGGCGGCGGCGGTGCTGGGCGGCATCCTGGGGGGAGTCGGCCAGGCCGACCGCGACCTCCTGTGGGAGTTCGGGGTGGCGCTGGGGCTGGCCTTCCAGATCAGCGACGACATCCTCGATTGCGACGGCCAGCCGGACACCACCGGCAAGCCGCTGGGCACCGACCTGCTGGACGGCACCGTCACCCTGCCGCTGATCCTTGCCGCGCAGCGGACGCCGGCGGTGGCCGACGCGATCCGCCGCGGCGCCGGGCCGGCCGACGTCCTGCCGACCCTGGCGCTGGTCGCCCGGTCGGGGGCGGTGCGCGAGGCGCGGCGGGAGGCCGAGCGGCACGCCGGCCGGGCGCTCGACGCGCTGGAGCGGGTGGTGGAGCCGCTCGACCGCGACGCGCTGCGTGCGGTCGTCCACGGCGCCGTCGACCGCCGCGGGTGACGCTCGCCGCGCTGGCTGCCCTGGCCGGGTTGGCGGCGTGGGTGTGGGTCGTGGGCGGCGGGCTGGCGTCCTCACGGAGTGCGGCGGAACGCGTCGGGATGGGCCTGATGGCGGCGCTCGGCCTGGCCTGGCTGGCGATGCTCGCGGGCGCCTTCGGAGTCGGCGTCCTGGGGAGCTTCTGGGCACCCGCGGCGCTTGCTGTGGCCGCGCTTGCGGCGGCGCTCGTCGGCCGGAGGGCGGTCGCTGTCGCCCGCCCGGCGGTCCTGCCGCTCCTGGTCGGGGTCGCGGCGGGGCTCCTGGTGGCGGCGCCGCTGCTTCGCTGGCGCATCGACCAGCTCTGGCCCTCGCGCGGCGACATGCTCTGGCACTCCGGGTGGATTCACCAGCTCCAGGCCGGCGTCTCGGCGCCCGGCGGGGTCTATCCGGGCGAGCCGAACGGCTATCCGTGGCTCTTCCATGCCTTCGCCGCCTGGCTCGCGCAGACGCTGCCGGGCGGCGTGACCGATGCCCTGGCCGTGGTCGACGTGGCGGGGCTGGCGGCCGCCGGGGTGGGGGTGTGGCTTGTTGCCCGGGAGCTTGGCGCCGGCGAGCGCGCCGGCGCCTGGAGCGTTGGCCTCTTCATGGCTGCGGCCGGCATCGGGTGGATCTGGCAGCACGGCCCGGCGGCGCTCTTTCGCATGAACGGCGCCAACCTGGGGCCGTTCCATGGCGACCTCGTGCTCTCGAACGCGATGACCCCTGCCCTCGGGAACCTTCCGCCGCTGGTGCCCCGGGAGCTCGGCCTGGCCTTCGCGCCAATCGCGCTCTGGCTCGTCCTGCGCGCCCGCGCCGGCGGGCCGCGCGGCTGGTGGACGGCCGGCGCTGCGATCGGGCTGGTCGCACTGGTCGCCCCGCTGGCGGGCATCTTCTGCGCCGCCTGGGCGGTCGTGCTCGCGGTCGTCGAGCGCACCTGGACGGCCTGGCGAGCGCTCGCCGCCGCCGCTGCTGTCGCCGCCGTCTGGCTGGTGCCGCTGGCGATCGGCTACCACCGCTACCACGGGTTCGTCTCGATCACGATCAAGCACCCGGTCGAGCCGACGCTGGGCCAGGTGCTGGTGGCGCTGGGCATCGTGCTTCCGCTCGGCGTTGCAGGGCTGGTCGTGATCCGGCACCGGGATCGCGCAGGCTTCCGGCGGGCCCTGGTGTTGGCGGCGGTGCCGCTGCTGGCAGTGGTGCCGGTCGCGCTTGTGACATCGCAGGCGTCGGTTCTGGGCACGCCGGCGCTCGAGCGCTGGCTCCGCTACCTGCCCTACCTGGAGCTTGGCCTGGTAATGCCCGCCGGTGTCTGCGCCGACGCGGCGGTCAGCGCCGCCGGCAGGCGCCTGCGGCCGGCGGGGGTCGTCGTGGCGCTGCTGCTCGCCGCGGCCGCGGCGGGCTCCACGGCGCTTGCCTCGGCGGCTGTCTGGCGCACCCCCTACCCGTTCCCGCTCGTCTGCACCAGCCTGCCCGTCGGCGCCGGCGACCGGGTTGCGGTTGTCGCCCGCGAGCCGCTCTCGGACTACCTGGCGCTGGAGCTCTTCGGGCGCACCGGCGCCGGCTTCTGGTATCTCGACCCGCGGCGGGCCAAGGTGCGCTTCGCGACCTGGCCGCAGGGCCTGCGGCCGCCGCTTCACGCGCGTCACCAGGCGGTGCTGGCCTACGGCAGGGCGGGCGGGCCGAGGCCGCCCGGCGTCGACGTTCTGGTCGTCCGCCAGGGCTGGACGGTGGACACCGCCGGGCTGCGCCAGGTGGCCTCGTGCACCTACCGCGGGTTGCGCTGGAGGGTGCTGCGCGGGCGGTAGACTGCGCGCCGATGGCGACCGCCACCCGTCCCGACACGCTCGGCCCGATCCGCGACAAGGTGCTGGCTGGGAAGCGTCTGGGGTTCGACGACGGGGTGGCGCTGCTCGAGACCGAGGACGTGCTGGCGCTGGGCGAGCTGGCCGACGCCGCCCGGCGGCTGCGCGGCGGCAGCGACGAGGTCTACTTCGTCAACAACCTCTACCTGAACCACACGAACATCTGCCGGGTGAAGTGCAAGTTCTGCGCCTTCGCCGTCACCGGTCGCCAGCAGGACGCCTACACCTGGGACATCGGCGAGTTGGTCGAGCACGCCGTCGGCGTCCACGAGCGGGAGGGCTACTCCGAGATCCACATGGTGGGCGGCGAGCATCCGCACATTGGCTATGAGTACTACCCGGACGTGACCCGGGCGCTCCATGAGGCCCTTCCCGACGTCCACCTGAAGTTGTTCACGGCGTCAGAGATCCACCACATGACAACGCTGTCGGGAAAGACGCACCGGGAGGTGCTGGCGGAGCTCAAGGACGCCGGCCTGGGCTCGCTTCCGGGCGGCGGCGCCGAGGTCTTCGCCGACCGCGTGCGGCGGCTGGTGGCGCCCGGCAAGGAGCACCCCGATACCTGGATCGCCACCCACCGGGCGGCGCACCAGCTGGGCCTGCCGACCCACTGCACCATGCTCTACGGCCACGTCGAGACGTACGAGGAGCGGGTCGACCACTGGCTGCGGCTGCGCGACCTGCAGGACGAGACGGGCGGCTTCCTGGCCTTCATCCCGCTCCCCTTCCATCCCCAGAACACCGTCTTCGAGCGCCGCGGCTGGCGCTTCTCGACGGGCCATGACGACCTCAAGATGATCGCCGTGTCGCGGCTCATGCTGGACAACATCCCCAACATCAAGGCGTACTGGATCATGATCTCGACGCCGCTGGCCCAGGTCGCGCTGCACTTCGGCGCGAACGACATCCAGGGCACGGTGATGGAGGAGCAGATCGCGCACGCCGCCGGTGCCGTGACGCCCCAGGAGGAGAAGATCGCGAGCCTGGTGACGCTGATCAAGGAGGCGGGTCGCGTTCCGGTCCAGCGGGACACCCTGTACAGGCCGGTCAGGCGGTTCCCGTGACGCTTCGGCTGGGCCGCATCTCGTACGCCAACATGGCGCCCGTCTTCTACGACCTGGAGGGCCTGGACGCCGAGCAGGTGCCCGGTGTCCCCACCGAGCTGAACGCGCGCCTGCTGGCCGGTGAGATCGACGTGGCGCCGATCTCCTCGATCGAGTACGCGCGGAACGCCGACACCCTGCGCCTGCTACCCCGTCTCTGCGTCTCGACCGAGGGCGCAGTCGACTCGATCCAGCTGATCACGCGAAAACCGCTCGAGCAGGTGCGCAGCGTCGCCGTGACGCCGGAATCGGCCACCTCGGTGGTGTTGACGAAGGTGCTCCTGGGGGACGTCGACCTGGTGCCGCTCGACCGGCCGGCGGACGCGCGCATGCTGATCGGCGACGCGGCGCTGCGAAGCGCCTTCGAGGACCCGACCCCGCACCACGACCTGGGCCGGCTGTGGGGTGAGCGCACAGGGCTTCCCATGGTGTACGCGGTCTGGGCCTGCCGGCTCGAGGTGCGGGACGGCCTGGAGGCGCTGGAGCGGGCGCACCTGCGCTCGCTGGCGCTGGCCCGCGGCGAGCCGGAGGCGCTGGCCCGCGCCGCCTCCGAGCAATACGGTTGGCCGGCGGGGTTCCTGGCTCGCTACTTCGAGAAGCTGCGCTACCACTTCGGCCCTCGCGAGCGGGCCGGGCTGATCCGCTTCTTCGAGCTCGCCCATCTGGCCGGGGAGCTCGACCACGTGCCCGAATTGCAGTTCGTCGAGCTGGAGTCGGTCACCCCGTAGGTTCGTGTCAGGCGACGCGGCCGGCGGCGCGGTCGTCGCCGGGGGCGAAGGAGATGCGAAGCGGCGGGAAGGCGTCCGGCGGATCGGCGGCGCGGGCGTTGATCGCCCGCATCGTGACGCTGCGGTCGGGCACCGCGGGCGGGTCGATCTCGATCATGCCGGCGCCCGGGTGGTTGAGCACGTAGCGGCGATGGTCGAGCGACGGGTCGGTGGGCACTGCGCCCGACCACAGCCGCGGCCGCAGCCCCGAGCAGATCATCTCGACGATGGACAGCCTGGCAGCCGCCGCCCGCCCGGCCGGGTCGGGGTGGTAGTGCACGCGAAGCCCGTGGGCGTCGCCGCTCAGGATGACAACTCGCCGGCCCTCCAGCTGGAGATCCATGTAGAAGCTGATGATCCGCCGGTAGTCGGCGGGCCAGCCGGCCTGGAAGCAGTCGATCACCCGCGCCTTCGGGCCGGGCGGCCGGCGCGGGTTCTCGCGCAGTGCGAACGAGTCGGCACTGAACACGACGAACATCGCTGCGTCGCTCTCGCGCATCACCGTCCGCATCCAGTCGAACTGCCGGAAGCCCAGCTTCGTCTTGCGCTCCGTGTTGGGCTCGGTGACCGGGTCGGCGTACCTGCGTCCGTCCAGCGTCAGGGCGTGCACGTCGCCGAACCGGAAGTCGAAGTAATCGAGGGTGGTCGGGTCGGCGTGGATGCGGTTCCAGAGCTCGATCGCCCACGGCTCGACGGTCGTCTTGTCGGCGTTGTTGCGCGGCCCGTAATCGTGGTCGTCGACGGTGAAGCCGGTCGGCACGGTGCGCCGTAGGCCGGCGAAATCGATGTCGGACATGAAGCGCCCGATACGGTCGGCGAAGTAGTCCTGGGCCTGGGCGTAGCAGGCGTCGTGGGAGTTGTTGGCGTAGCCGGCATCGCCCTGGAAGACGAGCGCCGCCGGGGCACCCGGAGCGACCGCCATCAGCCGCCCGAAGCCCTCGTTGGCGGGGACGCCCGTCAGCTGGACGCAGCTTGCCGCGAGCATGACCAGCGGCTGTACCGGATCGTGAGGGGCGATCTCGTGCGGCTGGCTGAGGGTCTCGGCGCCGCTGGTCGCCGAGCGTAGGCGGGCCTGCCAGCGCAGCGGCCGCACGCCCGCCGGCAGGCTGACCGAGCTCGTGTAGGGCGGTTCCAGGATCGCCGTCTCGGGCGTCCGGGCCGGGCTTCCCAGCGTGTCCTCGTACGACCACTCGAACGAGACGTGCGCCGGGTAGGCGCTCCACACCCGGGCGATCGACCGCGTCCGGCCGGGCGGGCCGCAGGGGATGCCGCTGATCGTGGCCACCAGCGCCGGTGGGGTCGGGCCGAAGGGCCGGTCGCTGCCGACGGCGTAGGACGTCACAAGCGCGTCGCAAGGGCGGCGGGACTCCGGGTGCACGAGCAGGATGCCGGGTGTTCCCCGAACAACCGAGACGGCGTGGTCGAGCTGCGGGTCGGGCTCGTCGGCGCCCTCCGCCCAGATGGTCGTGCGCACCCGACCCGCGCTGTCGTCGACCAGCATCCGGATGTGGTACGCCTGCCCTACTGCGACCGAGGTACCCGGCGCGTCGTGGAGCACCGCGCGCTGCTCCCGCCCGTAGGCTGCGAGGATCAGCCGGCCCTGCTCGGCGGTGACGCCGAGGAATTCGAACGGGCCCTGCCCGAGCGCCATCAGTCCGGGCCGGAGCGTTGCGTCGCTGATGCTGAACGTGACCAGCTGCTCGCATCCGGCGCACTCGTGATCGAGCAGCTGCACCGGCATCGGCTGCGCCGCCGCCGTGCCCTCGAGTCCGCTCGGCACGTGGAACGTCGCGGCGCCGCCGCTGCTGGAGATCCGGCCCTGATACTGGAGAGGCGTCCAGCCCCGGCCCCAGCCCGGTGCCGCGAAGGCCGCCTGGAACTTGTGGCCGGTCACGCGCAGGGTGGGTGAAGCGGGGCCGCGATTTGCGCGCCGCTCGGCCGCCAGGCCGCCGGCCGCGACGGCGGCGACCGCGCCTGCGGCCAGCACCTGCCGGCGTGTCAGCCGGCGCCGGCTCATGCCAGTGCTCCCGACTGGCAGGTGTACCCGGGCGCGTCCGACGGCCGGG
>DASUHT010000101.1:0-2147 GCA_036273335.1 Gaiellales bacterium
CGCCGCTCCTCCTCCTCGTTCTGCTCCTCCAGCGACCGCTGGTGCGGGAAGAGGCCCTCCTCGAGGCCGATCATGAAGACCACCGGGAACTCCAGGCCCTTGGCGTTGTGCAGGGTCATCAGCGTCACCTCGGAGCGCTCGTCCTCCATCGCATCCTGTTCCGAGAAGAGCGAGATCTCCTGCAGGAACTCGGCCATGCCGGCGCCCTCCTCGCCACGGTTCTCGAACTCGCGGGCAACGCCGACCAGCTCCTGGAGGTTCTCCAGCCGGCCCTGGGACTCGATGGTTCGCTCGGCCTCGAGCATCGCCACGTAGCCGACGTCGTCCAGCACCTTCTCCAGCAGGTCGCCGACGCCCAGCTCGAGCGACGCCACCTGCAGGTCCTGGACGATCGCCCGGAACTCGGCGACGCGGCCGGCGGCGGCCGCTCCCAGCGGCGCCTCCTCGACCCGCTCGATCGCTTCCCAGAGGCCGATCCCGCTCGCCCGGCCCCAGCCGGCCAGCCGGTCGAGCGACGTCGCCCCGATGCCTCGCCGCGGCTGGTTCACGATCCGCCGCAGCGACACCTCGTCGGCCGGGTTCTGGAGCAGCTGCAGGTAGGCGACCGCGTCCTTGATCTCGGCCCGCTCGTAGAACTTCGCCCCGCCGATCACCCGGTAGGCGATCGACTGCCGGGTGAGCAGGTCCTCGAGCACCCGCGACTGCGCGTTCATGCGGTAGAAGACGGCGACTTCGGACGGGCTCGCACCCTTGTCCACCACCTCGCCGATCGCCGCCGCCACGTGCCGGGCCTCGGCGTGCTCGTCCTCCAGCTCCACCACCTGCACCGGCACTCCGCTCCCCAGCTCCGACCACAGCTGCTTGGGCTTGCGCCCGGTGTTTCGCGAGATGACCGCGTTCGCCGCGTTCAGGATCGTGCTGGTGGAGCGGTAGTTCTGCTCGAGCGTGATCACGTGGGCGTCCGGAAAATCCTGCTCGAACTCGGAGATGTTGCGGATGTCGGCCCCGCGAAACGCGTAGATCGACTGGTCCTGGTCGCCGACGACGGCGATGTTGCCGTGGCCCTCGGCAAGGATCGAGATCAGCCTGAACTGCGCGTGGTTGGTGTCCTGGTACTCGTCCACCATGATGTAGCGGAACGCGTCCTGCCAGCGCTCGCGGGCCTCCGGAACCGACTCCAGGAGATGGACGGCGTTCATCAGCAGGTCGTCGAAGTCCATCGCGTTGGCCTCGTAGAGCCGACGCTGGTAGATGGTGTAGACGTTGGCGACGGTTTGCTCGAAGAACGAGCGGACGCTCTCGGCGTAGGCCTCGGCGGTCAGCAGCCGGTCCTTGGCGCGGGAGATGGCGGCGTGCACGGCCCGCGGCGCGTACCGCTTGGGGTCGAGCTCCAGCTCCTCGATGCAGCTCTTGACCAGTCGCACCTGGTCGGCGCCGTCGTAGATGGTGAACGTGGAGCGGTAGCCGACCAGGCCGGCATCGGCGCGCAGGATGCGGCCGCAGGCGGCGTGGAAGGTCATCACCCACATGCGGGCGGCGACATGGCCGCCGAGCAGGTCGCGGACGCGCTCCTTCATCTCGTTCGCAGCCCGGTTGGTGAAGGTGATGGCGAGGATCTCGGACGGCTCGGCCAGACCGCTCTCGATCAGGTGGGCGATCCGGTGGGTGAGCACGCGAGTCTTCCCCGAGCCCGCTCCGGCGACGATCAGGAGCGGTCCCTCGGTGTGCAGCACCGCCTCGCGCTGCGGGGGGTTCAGGCCATCCAGCGACAGCCCGGCGGACGTGTCGGGCGGCCGGCTCACATGACGGATTCTAGCCGCCTGGGTGGCCGGAGCCGGGCGCGGGCGGGCGGCTGCTGCCGCGCCGCACGCACCCCCCGCGGGCTCAGCGAACCCGCACCGCGACGGTGCGGCTGACGCCTGCGGCGTCGCGCGGCGTGGCGGCCGCCAGCACCCGGAACAGGTACTGACCCGGGATCCGCGGAACGACCACGGTGGTGAACGCCGACCGGCGGGTCAGCCGCGGCTGGGCGACGGTCGCCCAGCCGCGACGGGTGAGCATCTGTACCGCCACGCGGCCGCCTGGGTGGAGCGGATGGACTGTCCCCTGCAGGTGAAGCGCCGTGCCGCGGCGCAGCGGCCGCGGCC
>DASUHT010000102.1:0-6359 GCA_036273335.1 Gaiellales bacterium
ACGGCGACTCCGAGCTGGGCGACATGATCGCCGACCCGGACGCCGGCAACCCCGAGGAGCTGGCCGAGGCGCAGCTGCGTCACGAGAAGCTGCGCGAGGGGCTGGGCCGGCTGGGCGAGCGCAAGCGCCTGATCCTGGAGCTGCGGTTCGGGCTCGACGGCAACGACCCGCGCAACCTGGAGGAGATCGGCCGCATCGTCGGGCTCACCCGCGAGCGCGTCCGGCAGCTGGAGGCCGAGGCGCTGCGCGAGCTGGCGGCGTCGGCCGACATGCAGCCGCTGCGCGCGGCCTGAACCACAGGCACCAACTCACTCACTGTGCTGCGGCCCTCTTCGGAGGGCCGCAGTCGTTAAGCGCTGTAGCTGATCAGCTCCAGCAGGCTGCCGTCGGGATCGCGAAAGTACACGCTGGTGCCGATGCCGCGGGCGCCGTCGCGCTGCACCGGGCCGAGCTCGACCGAGACGCCGCAGTCGGCCAGGTGGGCCACCGCTGCGTCGATCGGGCCGTCCCAGACGAAGCAGATGTCGCTGCTTCCCGCGGGGCTCTCGCGCAGCGGCAGCGGGTAGGCGTCGAAGCCGGGCCCGTGCACGTTCAGCTGGCGGTCGCCGAAGCGGTAGGCCACGACCGGCCCGCGCGGCACCACCTCCGCACCCAGCACGTCGCGGTAGAAGGCATTGGAGCGCTCCCAGTCGCTGACGGTGACGACGGTGTGGTCGAGGTCGACGTTCACAGGGCGTGTGGCACGTGGTGCTTCCAGTCGACGGCGGCGACCCGCGCCGCCACCCGTTCCACGACCGCCTGGTCGACGCCGCTGCGGGCCGCTGCGGCGGCCACGTCGAGGCCGAGCTCCTCCAGGCAGACGATCGCCAGGTCGGCATCGTGGTAGGTGAAGCCGAGCTCGTCCTCGTCGGTCTGGCCGCCCCACAGCCCGGCCGTCGGGTGCTTGATCAGCACCGCTTCTGGCTGGCCCATCATCTCGGACGCGAGCTTCACCTCGGTCTTGTAGAGATCCCAGATCGGCTCGACGTCGGAGGCGGCGTCGCCGAAGCGGGTGAAGTAGCCGAGGAAGTACTCGCTGCGGTTCTCGGTGCCCAGCACCAGCGCGTCGCGCTCCTGGGCGAGGTCGTAGATGGTGATCATGCGGGCGCGGGCGCTGGCGTTGCCGAACCGCAGCGGCGCGTCGTAGACGTTCGGGCGGGCGGCGGCGATGCCCTCCAGGATCGGCTCGATCGAGACGTTCATGAAGTTGGCGTCGGGCAGACCGGCCGCCGCTGCGCAGGCGCGGGCGTCGTCGATGTGCACCTGCTCGGTGTGGCGGGAGGGCAGCGTGATGGCGAACACGTTCTCGGGGCCGAGTGCGCGAGCGGCGATCGCAAGCGACAGGGCCGAGTCGATGCCGCCGGAGAGGCCGAGCGCGGCACGGCTGCGGCCGGCGCCCTCCACCACCTCGCGCAGCCGCCGCACCTTGTTCTCCAGGATCGGGGCCAGCTGCTCGCGGCCACGCAGCAGGTGCACGCGGTCGAGCGTGCCGCCGGCCGCCCGGATCTCGCGCAGCGCCCGCTCGCCGTCACCGGGCTCCACGTCGACCGCGGCGATCGCATCGCGTAGGACGGTGGTCTCGAAGCCGGCCGCGATTGCGTCCAGCGCGGTGGCGCGGACGCAGTAGTCGGTGGCGAGGCCGGCCACGACCACGTGGGTGACGCCGCGCTCGCGCAGGCGGTCGGCGAGGTCGGAGTCGTCGAAGTCGGAGTACTGCTCGCGGGCGGGATCGCGCCCCTTGTCGTGGACGATGTCGAACGACAGGCCGGCCACCGAGGAGTGCAGCTCGGCGCCGGGCGTGCCGGCCACGCAGTGCGGCGGCCAGGGGCCGCCCTGCTCGCGGAACGAGATGTGGTTGGCGGGGTGCATGTCGCGCGTCGCGACCAGCGTGCCGGCGGCGGCCGCGGCCTCGGCGATGACGGCCCCCAGCTGGTCGCCCCCGTCGACCCCAAGCGCGCCGCCGGGGCAGAAGTCGTTCTGCACGTCCACGACGATCAGGGCGGTTGTGGATGGGTCGGTCACGAGGAGAGCTCGGTTCGCAGGGCGTCGACGGCCGGTGAGTGCGTGGGCGGCACGGTAGCGGGATCTCGCAGCGCTCGCACGGCCTCCGGCAGCAGCGCCAGCTCGGCGGCGGCGCGGTCGCGGATCGCATCCAGCGATGGGGAGTCGCTTACGCGGCGTCCCGCGCGCAGCACCGGCTCGAGCAGCGGCGTCCCGTCGAGCGGCTCATCGACCAGGCCGATCACGTCGCCGGAGGGCGAGCGGAAGACCTGGTGGCGGCCGGGCAGGGTGGCCTTGCGGGAGGAGCGCTTCATGACCGGGCGGCCGGCGCTCTCGACCAGCTTGTAGACGCCGCCGAGGGCGGGTTCGTCGCCGCCGGTGACCAGGCGGGTGCCGGCGCCGAAGCCGTCGAGCGGCGCGCCGGCTCCGACCAGCTCGGCGATGCGGAACTCGTCGAGGTCGCCGGAGCAGACGATCTGGGTGGTCGTCAGGCCGGCGGCGTCGAGGACGGCGCGCACCTGGCGCGAGAGCGCGTCGAGGTCGCCCGAGTCGAGGCGGACGGCGGACGGGGTGACGCCGGTCAGCCGCGCCGCCTCGGCGGCGATGCGGGCGCCGGAGATGGTCTCGTAGGTGTCGATCAGGAGCGTCGGATGGGACGGCTGGTCGCGCAGGAAGGCGCAGAAGGCGTCCAGCTCAGTGGGGAAGCCCATCACGTAGGAGTGGGCCATGGTGCCGGTGGTGGGGATGCCCCACTGCAGGCCGGCGGCGACGGTGGCGGTGGCGACGGCGCCGCCGATATAGGCGCAGCGGGCGGCGAGCACGCCGGCCTCGCCGCCGTGGGCGCGGCGGAAGCCGAAGTCGAAGACAGGGCGGCCGGCGGCGGCCTGCACGATGCGGGCGGCCTTGGTGGCGATCAGGGTCTGGAAGTTGACCTGGTTCAGGAGGTAGGACTCGACCAGCTGGCAGACGAGGCGCGGGCCCTCGATGCGGAGCAGCGGCTCGGTGGCGTGGGCGACGGTGCCCTCGGGCATGGCGTCCAGGTCACCGTCGAAGCGGAGTTCGCGGAGCTCGTCCAGCAGCGGGCCCGCGCAGGTGCCGGAGCGCTCGAGGTAGTCGAGCGAGCTGTCGCCGAAGTGGAGCTCGCGGAGGTAGCGCTCGGCGGTCTCGAGGCCGGCGGCGACCAGGTAGCCGCGGTCGCGGGGCAGCTCGCGGACGAACAGCTCGAAGGCGACGCGGTCGGAGGCGGTGCCCTGGGCCAGGTACGAGGCGGCCATGGTCAGCTGGTAGCGGTCGGTCAGCAGCTCGGGTGGCGGGCAGAGCGTCATGTGGCGCGCCGGTAGCGGGCGCTCTCGGCCAGGATCCGGGGCTCGCGCTCGGCGAAGCGGTAGATGGTGGCCGGGCGGCCGCCGGTGGGGCGCTCGCCGGCCTCGGCCAGGACGCCCCAGCCCAGCGCGATGCGGCGGAAGTTGTTGGGCTCGAAGGCACGGCCGATGCCGGCCTCGTAGACGTGGCGCAGCTCGGTCATGGTGAACCGCTCGGGCAGCATGCTCCAGGCGACGTTCTGGTACTCGAGCTTGTAGGCCAGCCGGCGGCGCGCGTACTGCAGGATCCGGTCGTGGTCGAAGGCCAGCACCGGGCCGCGGTCGATCTCGGCCAGGAGCTCCTCGAGCGGGCGCCAGGCCGCCTCGCGGGCGTCCGAGCCGGGACGCAGCGAGACGCGCCCGCCGTCCACCAGGGCCAGGTAGCAGCAGGAGATGACGCGGCCGCGGGGGTCGCGGTCCTGCTCCGAGAAGGTGGCCAGCTGCTCCATGAACACGTCCGAGACGCCGGTCTCCTCGCGAAGCTCGCGCTCGGCAGCTTGCTCGAGAGTCTCGTCTGGGTGCAGGCCGCCGCCCGGCAGGGCCCAGTAGCTCTCGTAGGGCTCGTACCGGCGGCGCACGAGCAGCACCTGCATGGCGCCCTCGAGAAAGGCGAACGCCGCCACGTCGGCGGCCACCTTGGGATGTGCTGGATCGCTGACCACTTATAGACCTCGTGACGATATTAGCAACTCGAGCGCCGATCTGCCCGCGTGCAACACCCACGCCTGGCACCGGTGTTGCACGAATTCCGATAGCAAAACGGCCTCGCCGCTACGAAATTCGTAGAATTCGGCCCGGTTTTCTACGAATTTCGTAGTTTGGACCGCAACACCGGTGCCAGACGCCGGTGTTGCATCCGCGCCCTACCGCGACGGAGAGATCAGGATCGTGCGGGTCGATGTGTAGAACTCACGGGCGGCCCGGCCCTGCTCGCGCGGCCCGAATCCGGAGGCCTTCTCGCCGCCGAAGGGCACGTGGAAGTCGACGCCGGAGGTGGGCTGGTTGATACGCACGAGGCCGGTGTCGAGGTCGCGGGCGAGCTCCAGGGCGCGGTCGAGGTCGCGCGTGTAGACCCCGGTGGAAAGGCCGTAGCGAACGCCGCGGGCGATCTCGGCAGCGGCGGTGCTGTCCGGCGCCGCCAGCAGCGCGCAGACCGGGGCGAACACCTCCTGCTGGGCGACCTCGGCACCGGGGTCGTCGGTCTCGATCAGGGTCGGCTGCAGGTAGTTCCCTGGGGCCTCCACGGCATCCCCGCCTGTGATGATGCGACCACCCGCTTCGGTTGCCCGCCCGATCGCACCCAGCGCGCGCTCGCGAGCGGCCGGCGTGATCATCGGCCCGACCTGGCAGCCGGGATCCTCCGGCCCCTCCACCACCATGCGCCCGATCGCGTCGACCAGCGCGTCACGCATGTCCGACAGCACGGGCTGCTCGCAGATCACCCGGCCGGTGGCGGTGCACTTCTGACCGGCATAGCCCATCGCCGCCGACGCGATCATGCCGGCTGCCGCCTCGACGTCGGCGTCGGCCAGCACCACGGCCGCGTTCTGGCCGCCCATCTCACACTGCGCGGCCGCGCCCCGCTCCGCCAGCGCCACCGCCACCCCGTGGCCGACCGCCTCCGACCCCGTGAACGAGACCGCCGCGACGCCCGGGTGCGCCACCAGCGCCGAGCCCGCCTCGCCGGCGCCCTGCGTCAGCTCGACGGCGCCCTCGGGCAGCGCGTCCCGCAGCAGCTCGAACACCGCCGCCGCGCAGGCGGGCGCGTGCTCGCTCGGCTTCCAGACGCAGACGTTGCCGTACGCCAGCGCCGGGGCCAGCTTCCAGAGCGGGATCGCCACCGGGAAGTTCCAGGGCGTGATCAGCCCCACCACTCCCCGCGGCTCCCGCCGCGTCAGCAGCAGCGAGCGCCCGTCCGCGGGCGGGAACGACTCGCCGTCCGGGTCGAGCGCCACCTGCGCGTAGAACCGCAGGATCGCGACCGCCCGCGCCAGCTCGCCGCGAGCCTCCGTGATCGGCTTCCCCACCTCGCGCACGACCAGCGCGGCCAGCTCCTGCGATCGCGCCTCCAGCGCGTCTGCGACCGCCGCCAGCCCCGCCCCGCGCGCCGCTGCCGGGGTGCGCGCGTACCCGCGGGCGGCCGCCGCCGCGCGCTCCACCGCCCGGTCGACCTCGATGCCGCCGGCCGGTGTCACGGTCGTCACCACGTCGTCGGGCGACGCCGGGTTGACGCTGACGATCTCAGCCGACGTGGCGGACATCGCGCGCCGCTGCTACTTCGAGACGTGGATCACGAAGGCCAGCAGCAACAGCAGCACCGCCACCATCAGCAGCACCCACCAGCGAGACAATGACTCGTTCACGCGCTCCCTCTCGTCGTCCACAAACGGCTCAGGAGCGGAGTCTACAAAGGATGCGGGTGGCCGGCTCCGAACGGCAATGCTCAACGGCTCAGGCGTCCCAGAGCGAAGCTAATCGGCGTCGAGCAGGATCAGAAACCCGGCAACGACGGCCACATAGAGGAGCAACCCGACGACGGTCACTCTGAAGTCGGGATCGCGCTCGTTCCTCGCCGTCTCCCGTGCCAGCGGCGGTAGCACCCGGAGTAGGATCGGGACGAGCGAGATCGCGAGACCGACGGTGACGGCGAGCGCCGCCCATCTGGGCCCCTCGTCGGCCATCGCCCACAACGATCCGAACAGGGTCGCACCCATCACTACGGCCAGGCCGAGCCGCAGGCGCGCATCAGGAAGCGACGCATCCTCCTGCCGCATACGGGAGTCGAAGAAGCGAATCTGCCAGAGCAGCGCACCGGCGACCGCCAACTCGATCGCGATCACCGACTGGAAATATTGGACAGGCACGTCCACGGGTCAATTCTACGAGGAACGCGCTGTCGCCGAGGGACGCAGACGTGGTCGCCGTGCTGCCGGGCCTGGTCGGGAACACCCTGCTCGG
>DASUHT010000103.1:0-11706 GCA_036273335.1 Gaiellales bacterium
CATCCCGGCGGCTCCCCGGAGTGGCTGGCATCGCTAGACATCGGGTCGCTGCGTCTGACCAGCCGCTGCCGGGCCGGCGAGCATCCCGATCGCGGTGGGCTCGCGGAGGCGCACGACCAGGCGCGGCGAGCGCTGCGGGCGGTCGTTGTTCCCGGGCCGGTCTGTTCAGCCCTCGCCACCGGCGGTGCCGCCCGCGCCGTCCGCCGCCTGGTCGGCCGCTCGCTTGGGCCGGAGGCGCTTGCCGAGGCGATCGCCATCTGCGTCGAGGTCGGCCCCTCGGGGCTGGTCGAGCTGTACGAGATCGACCGGCAGCGGGCCCGCATCGTGGCCGCCGGGGCGGTCATCCTGGCCGAGGTGCAGGCGCTTCTGGGCGTGCCGCTTGACGTCGCCCGGGGCGGCCTGCGCGAGGGGCTCGCGCACACGCTGCTGCCCGAGCTCGTCGCTGCCTAGGAGATGGGTGACTCCACGCCGCCGCGCGCCTGACCGCGCGTCTCTCGAAGGTTGGCGTCGGTTGGTGGGGCTGCGGCTGCGAACCGTCGCCTCACATCGTCCTCGGTCGCGCCCATACTTCACCCAGTATGGGCGCTCCCTGCGTCCTTGTGAGGCTCGGTTCTCGCCGCCCAGGACATCACGGCGGCGTGGAGTCAACCATCTAGCTTCGACGCGGCGGCTTCAGGTACTCGGCCGGTCGCCAGCCGTCGGGCGTTCGCTCGAGCACCCACACCGATCCCTTGCGGCAGGGGCGGTCCTCGCCGACCAGCGATTCGATGACGTCCCCGTGCGAGCAGAGCACCACGTCCGAGTCCGGCTCCCCGAGATCGCTGACCAGCGCCATCGCGGCGCCGGATGCGCCCTCGGCCAGGCCCGGCTCCACCTCCAGCTCAACGCCGCGGGCGGCCGCCAGCGGCTCGACGGTCTGCACGCAGCGAACTGCGGGACTGCTCAGGATGCGGCCGATCTGGCGGTCTGAGAGCGCCCCGATGAGCCACTCTGCCTGGCGCCGCCCCAGGTCGTCCAGCGGCCGGTGGTCGTCATCTTCGATCCAGGCCGCGCGGTCGCCGGCACTGCTGTGCCGAACCGCCAGCAGGACGCTCATCTGATCGCTCGCCTGTGCGCCCGCTCGAGCCGGTGCATCGCCCTCGGGAGGTGCCGTCGGCTGTGCCTGCGGCGGCCGCGCTCCTGCTCGATCAGACGGCCGGCTGCCAGGTGCGTGTCGACCCCGGTCGTCCGCCCTGCCAGCTCGCGCAGCCGCTGCTCCGCCACGTGGGCGTCCTGGTGGTCGCCAAGCAGCTCCTGCACCTGCTTGGTGCGGGTGATCAGGTGCTTCCACTTGCGGTCGTCCGGCGCCGCAAGCTCTGCCGCGTAGCGGGCGCGCTTGGCACGGATGCGCAGGGCGTGCAGGGCGTCGTCGGACGGCGCCGGGGGGAGCCGCCGGTGGTCGCGCAGGAGCTTTCGGTACTCGGCCGCCGCGAGGTCGCGCAGGTCGACCCGGGGATCGGTCACCGGCAGCGCTATGGCGGCCTGCTCGACCCGGTCGAGCAGTCGGAGGTAGCGCGGGCTGCGAAGGGCGTGGAGCATCAGTGTCCGGCCGACCGTCCGCTCACTCGAGAGCGCCTGCAGGAGCGGCACGCAGGCCGGCCCGTCGGCGTCGCCGAGCTGGGCCGCCTGGGCCTGGAGCCGCAGCATCAGGACGTCGGCGTCGCGAACCGGCCCGAGCACGTTGCCGAGAGCACCGAGCTCGCTGCGCAGGCTGTCCGCCCACTCGCGGTCGAGCATCGGCCGGGCGGCGCGGAGCATCGCCCGCAAGCGGCGAACGGCGACGCGGTGGCGGTGCAGGTGCTCGGGGTCGACGCCGAGCCGGGTCCCCGGGTCGTTGGCCAGGATGGCCCGTCCCTGGACGGCGATCGCCGCCGCCAGCCGCTCCGGGCCGTCGTCGGCGGGAGGCCCAGCGTCCGGACCCGGGACGTCCAGCACCTGGAAGAGCTTCGCGCGGCCGTCGCCGTCCCCTGCGCCGGCCCGGCGCAGCAGGCGCTCGACGCGGCGCAGGGCGGAGCCGTCGCCCTTCAGCAGCTCGAGCTCGAGCTCGTCGAAGCGGCCTCCGTGGCCACCCTCGAGTACGACGACGCTGTCCCGCACGACCTCGACGAGCGAATCGTCGATCCCGTCCCGCACCAGCATCCCGGCGCGCTCGGTACGCAGTGCCGCCACCGGGATGACCGGCTGCGAGCGCACGACCGCCGTCAGCAGCTCGCCGAGCGGCACCGGGACGGTGCCGGCATCGCCCTCCACCTCGACCTCCAGGCGGGCGTCGCCCTGGGGAATCTTCAGCTGCCAGAGTCCCGTCCGTCCCTCGACCCGGTGGCGTAGCGTGATGGCGCTGGCCGCCAGCCGCAGGTCGCCGGTGTCGTGATAGGTGGAGACGAAGGTGCGCGTCTTGATCGGCTCGCCGAGCAGATCGGGAAGCCGGAATCCCGCATCGGCGGCAAGCTTGAGCTCGCGCTCGCTGGTCGTCTTCACGTATCAATTGTACGTCTTTGCGGCCTGAACACCTGCTTCGCCGCGGCGGCAGGAGCGTATACACTCTGCACCCCGTTCCCGACCCGCCCCCGAACGATGAAGAAGCTCTGCGCCATCACCTCCGCTCTCCTGCTCGCCCTGACCGCGGCCGCCTGCGGCCAGAAGGCCTCGACCTCGACGGCCGCCAACGCCGGCAGCGGCGCCAATGCCTGCGCCGTGTCCAACCTCCATTTGCTGACCCCCGGACAGCTCACCATCGGCACCGACAACCCGGCCTACTCGCCGTACTTCACCGGCGGCCCGGGTGGCGACTGGAAGGGCCAGTACAACAACGACCCGTACACCGGCAAGGGGTTCGAGGACGCGGTCGCCTACGCGGTTGCCAAGCAGATGGGCTTCTCGAAGTCCCAGGTGAAGTGGCAGGTGACCCACTTCAACCAGTCCTACGCTCCCGGGACAAAGCCGTTCGACTTCTACCTGGCGCAGGTCTCCATCACGCCCCAGCGGGCGAAGGAGGTCGACTTCTCGACGCCCTACTGGAACGTGAACCAGGCGGTGGTGGCGCTCAAGAGCGACCCAATCTCGCACGCCACCAGCATCGCCGACCTCAAGCAGTACAAGCTGGGCACCCAGGTCGGGACGACCAGCTACGACTTCATCCAGAACACGATCCAGCCGACCAGCCAGCCGATGGCCTACCCGACGCTGAACAACGCCATCAGCGGTCTCAAGGCGCACCAGATCGACGGGATCGTGATCGACTTGCCGACAGCCTTCTACATGACGGCGGTGCAGATCCCCGACAGCACGATCGTCGGACAGTTCGCGGCCGGCTCGACGCCCGACCACGTCGGCCTGGTGCTCCAGAAGGGGAGCGCGCTGACGCCGTGCGTGGACAAGGCGCTGGCGGTGCTGCGGGGGAACGGGACGCTGGCCCAGATCCAGCAGAAGTGGCTCTCCGAGAAGGCGAGCGCTCCCGTTCTCCACTAGCGGATGAGCTATGGAGGATCCCCGGAGAACCTGAACCCGCCGGGCCTGCCTGATCCCGTGCCGTCGCGCGGGCCCAGCCTGCTCGGAAGCGGCGGCGCCACTCTTCGCAACGTCGCCATCGCCCTGCTCTCGACGGTGGTGGTGTTCGGGGTGCTGGCCGTGCTCATCGTCAACTCGGCCGGCTGGCCGGCCGTCCGCGAGGCATTCTTCAACGGCACCTACTTCCGGGCCTCGTTCTCGCCGATCGCCCACGCGTTCGTCCTGAACATCAAGCTGTTCTGCGTCTGCGAAGTGGCGATCCTGATCCTGGCGCTCCTGCTCGCCGTGGTCCGCAACCTGCCGGGAGCGGTCTTCTTCCCGCTGCGGCTGATGGCGATCGTCTACACCGACCTCTTCCGTGGCGTGCCGACGATCCTCGTGGTGCTCCTGCTCGGCTTCGGCGCACCCAGCCTCGGCCTGACCGAAGTGCCTACGAGCGCCGTCTTCTGGGCCGGGACAGCGCTCGTCCTGGTCTACACGGCATACGTCAGCGAGGTCTACCGGGCGGGCATCGAATCGGTCCATCCCAGCCAGGAGGCTGCGGCCCGCTCGCTCGGGCTGACGCGGCTGCAGACGCTTCGCTATGTCATCATCCCGCAGGCGGTGCGGCGCGTGATCCCGCCGCTTCTGAACGACTTCATCGGGCTCCAGAAGGACACGGCGCTCGTCTCGGTGCTGGGCGCTGTGGACGCGCTCCAGCAGGCGAACATCCTCTCGGCGGCCGATTTCAACTTCACGCCGTACGTGGTCGCCGCCGTCTTCTTCATCGCGATCACGATTCCGCTTGCCCGCTTCACCGACTACCTGGTGCTGCGGGAGCGGCGCCGCCGGCAGGCCGGGGGAGTGGTATGAGCGGCGATCCGGCACTGCGCATCGACGGGCTGCACAAGCGCTTTGGCAAGGCCGAGGTGCTGCGCGGCATCGATCTCGAGGTGGCCGAGCACGAGGTCGTCTGCCTGATCGGGGCGTCCGGCTCGGGGAAGTCGACCCTGCTTCGCTGCATCAACCTGATCGAGCCGGTCAGCGCCGGCCGGATCTCGGTCTACGGCGAGGAGATCACCGCCGCCGGCGTCGACGTGAACCGCATTCGCCGGGAGATCGGGATCGTCTTCCAGGCTTTCAACCTGTTCCCACACATGACCGTGCTGCGAAACGTCACGCTGGCGCCCCGCAAGGCGCTTGGCCAGTCGCGGAGGGAGGCCGACACCGAGGCCCGCGCGCTGCTCGAGCGCTTCGGGCTGGCCGACAAGGTGCTGGAGTACCCGGACCGCCTGTCGGGCGGCCAGCAGCAGCGGGTGGCGATCGTCCGGGCGCTGGCGATGAAGCCACGGCTGATGCTCCTGGACGAGGTGACGAGCGCGCTCGACCCGGAGCTGGTGGCCGAGGTGCTGGAGGTGATCCGCGAGTTGGCCGAGCAGGGGATGACGATGGTCATCGCCACCCACGAGATGGGCTTCGCGCGCGACATCGCCCACCGCGTCTGCTACCTGCACGAGGGCGTGATCCTGGAGCAAGGCCCTCCCGACCGGATCTTCTCCGAGCCGGAACACGAGCGAACCCGCCAGTTTCTGCAACGGATCATCGCCGCCGGCCGTATGTAACGAATACCAGGTGCCAGGCACCTTTTATTCGCCGCGGCTCCGTCGGCGGCCGTCGATATCGTCCGGCGATGGAGACGGGCCGGCTCGAGGCGTTCAGCGACGGCGTTTTTGCGATCGCGGTGACGCTGCTGGTGCTGGATGTCAAGGTGCCCGAGGTCAGCGGGTCGCTGGGGGCGGCGCTGGCGCACCAGTGGCCGGTGTACGCCAGCTACGCGGTCAGCTTCCTGACCGTCGGGATCATGTGGGTCAACCACCACACGATGCTCCGCCACTTCGACCGCGCCGACCGGCCGTTCCTGCTGATCAATGTGCTCTTCCTGATGGCGGTCTCCTTTGTGCCGTTTCCGACCGCGGTCGTCTCCGCCTACTTCCGGGAGTCCGAGAGCGCCACCACCGCCGCCCTTGCCTACGGCCTGACCATGGTCGTCGTGGCGCTCATGTTCAACCTGGTCTGGCGCTACGGGACGTACAACGGCCGCTTGCTTCGCGAAGGTTACGACCGGCGTGAGGTGTCGGGCATCTCGCGCACCTACCTGCTCGGCCCCCTGATGTACGCCGTCGCCACCGTGGCGGCGCTCGCAAACGCCTACCTCAGCCTCGCCCTGTTCGCTGCACTGGCCGTCTTCTGGGCGCTCTCCGGCGCCATCTTCGGCCGCGACGAGGAGCCGCTCACGCCGTGAGCCGGCGGGCGTACCAGTTCGAGTAGCCGCCCTCGAATGCCGTCGCCCGGCCGTCCGCGACCTCGACGGTGCGGTCGGCGATGCGATCGAGGAAGTAGCGGTCGTGCGAGCTGAAGACGACGGTGCCGTCGAAGCGCTCGATGGCGTCCTCGAGCATCTCCACCGAGTCGATGTCGAGGTGGTTGGTCGGCTCGTCGAGGACGAGGAAGTTGGCGCCGCCGCGCATCAGGAGCAGCAACTCGAGGCGCGTCCGCTCGCCACCGGAGAGGCTGGCAAGCGGCTGCCGCGCCTGCTCGTAGGTGAAGAGGAAGCGCATCAGCGCCGACACCGCCTCCTCCTCGCTACACGGCCGCTGGCGGCGCAGCACATCGACAGGCGTGTCTCCCCCCGGGCCCGGCTCGTGCTCCTGGGCGAGGCGGCCGATCCGGATCGACGGGCCAGCCCAGCGCTCGCCGGCCAGCGGCGGCAGCGACCCGGCGACCGTGCCGAGAAGGGCGCTCTTGCCGGCGCCGTTGGCGCCGATAACCCCCACCCGTTCGCCCCGGAACACCGTCAGCGAGACCTCGGGTAACACGATCCGGCCGGGGAACCCGATCGCCGTCTGACGCAGGTCGACCACCCGCTTGCCACCCCGCTCGGCGCTCCGCAGCGCCAGGCCGATCTTGCGCCGTTCCAGCACCGGCCGGTCGACATCGTCGAGCTTCTCGATCCGCCGCTCGGCGTTTCGGATCCGGGTTGTGTGACGGGGGTCGTCGGACACGGCACGCCACTGCTTGTAGCGGCGGATCGCGTCCTCCAGGCGGGCGATCTCCTTCTGACGAGAGGCCCACACCTCCTGCTGGCGCAGCAGCGCCAGCTCGCGCGCGGCCGCGTAGGCCGAGTAGTTGCCGGGCCAGATGCGGATCCGCCCCAGGTCGAGCTCGGCGATCTCGCCCACCGTCTCGTCGAGCAGGTAGCGGTCATGCGAGACCATCACGACCGCGCCCCGCTGCGCCCGCACCGTCGCCTCCAGCAGGCTCCGACGAACCGCGTCCAGATGCGTCTCCGGTTCGTCCAGGAGGAGCACGTCGGGATCCCTGATCAGGCAGGCCGCCAGGGCCGCCAGCTTCCGCTCGCCGCCCGAGAGCTCGGCGGCCGGCCGGGTGATGTCGGCGTCGGTCAGGCCGAGCTCGCCGAGGATCGACTGGGCGCGGCCCTCGACGGCGTGCCCGTCCAGCTCCTGGAAGCGGGCGAGCAGCCGCTCCTGCCGGCGCAGGACGCGCGTCATGCGGTCGAGATCGGCGTGGACCTCGGGGTCGGCCAGCTCCCGCGTGCAGGCCTCCAGCTCGCGCTCCACCTCGGCGATCTCGGGCCGTGCCTGCAGCACGATCTGGAGTGGGGTGCGGGGATCGGCGGCGACGAGCTGCGGCAGGTAGGCGGTGGTCAGGTCACGCCGTCGCACCGGCGGCGCCGAGTCCGCCTCCTCGAGGCCGCCCAGGATACGCAGGAGGGTCGATTTGCCGGAGCCGTTGGCGCCGATCACTCCGACCCGGGCCCGCTCGCCGACCTCCAGGTCGACACCGTCCAGGACGCGCCGGGCGCCAAACGACTTCGTCGCGCCCCGCAACGCGATCAGGGTCATGGGGCCGATTCTACTAACCGGGGGGCGGCCCCCCCCGGGTCGGTCAGCAGCTGATCAGGACGTTGTGGCCGCCACCGGGGCTGCAGCGGTCGTTTCCAGTGCCGCCGTTCAGGTGGTCGTTACCGGGCCCACCGATCAGGAAGTCCGGACCGGCCATGCCGAGGATGGTGTCGTTGCCGCCCGCGCCGTTCAGGACGTTGGCCAGCGAGTTGCCGGTGATCGTGTCGTTGTTCGGCGAGCCGACCACGTTCTGGAAGTGCACGACCGTATCGGTGCCCCAGTGCTTGGACACGTGCGTGGTCAGGTTGACCGCGACCGCGCTCGGTGCGCCGGCGACGCTCAGCGTGTTCCTGCCGGGGCCGCCGTTCAGCACGTTGTTCGCCGAGTCGCCCGAGATCGTGTCGTTGCCGGAGCCGCCGATCACGTTCTCGACGTCCTTGTGGATGAAGTCGTGCTCACCCTTGGCGCCGTCGTTGGCCTTCTTGTTCAGGCTGATGTGCAGGTTGCCATGGCGTGCGGCGTAGGTCATCGTGTCGACGCCGGCGCCGCCGTTGATGTTGTCCGCCCCGTCGGCCGTCGAGCTGGCGACGATGATGTCGTCCCCTGACTCGCCGTTGACGGTGTCGTTGCCGGCGCCGGGGTTGATGACGTTGGCCTTGGCGTCGCCGATCAGCACGTCGGCGAACTTGGAGCCGCGGATGTTCTCGATGTGGCTCAGCGCGTCGCTGATGTTGGTGCCGGTGGCGAGGTTGTTGCGCAGGCTGACGTGCACGCCCGCCGTGGCGCTGGCGAAGGTGATCGTGTCGAGGCCCTTGCCGCCGTCCACGGTGTTGGTGCCGGTGCCGGGGTCGATCGTGTCCTTCCCCGAGCCGCCGGTGATGGTGTCGTCGCCGGCGCCGCCGATCAGCGTCGACTGGTGGTTGCTGCCGGTGATGGAGTCGTTGCCGGCGGTGCCGATCACGTTGGTGATGTCGTTCAGCGTGTCCGACCCGGCGGCGCCCGGCTTGGTGTCGGTGCCCGCGATCAGGTTGACCGTGACCCCGGCGGGCGGGGTGTCCGGCAGCTGCGAGTAGTCGATCGTGTTCGTCTCGGTCTTGACCGACCCGCCGTCGATGGCGTCGTTGCCGGTCGAGGCGATGATCGTGTCGTTGCCGCCGAACCCGTTGATCGTGTCGTTGCCGGCGCCGCCGTTCAGCGTGTCGGCGCCGCCGCCGCCGTTGATGATGTCGTTGCCGGCGCCGCCGCTGATGACGTCGTTGCCGAGGAACCCGACCAGGTCGTCGTCGCCGGGGCCGCCGACGATTACATCGGCGAAGCGCGTGCCGCGCACCTTGTTGATGTTGGCCAGCGTGTCGGTGCCGATCGAGGCGCCGGTGGCGGTGCCCTTGGCCAGGCTGACCCTGACGGCCGCGGTCTCGCCGCCGGCGTCGAACGTGTTGGTGGTGCCGGTGCCGCCGTCGTAGACGTCGTTGCCGGGGCTGGCGAGCAGCGAGTCGTTGCCGCCTTCGCCGTTCACCGTGTCGGCCCCTTTGCCCGGGTCGATGGTGTCGTCGCCGTTGCCACCGGACAGGTGGTCGTTGCCGGGGCCGCCGATGATGTCCATCGGCGTGGTCGTGGGCGTGCCGGTGCCGGCGCCGCCCTGGCCGGTGAAGATGTCGTTGCCGCTGCCGCCGACGAATTCGAGCGAGTTGTCGCCGCTCGCGGTCACGTCTGCGGTCGACGTCGTGCCGGCGTTCAGGTTGATCAGGTCGTTGCCGCTGGTGGTGCCGGCGGCGACGTTGTCAGCCGCGTCGGAGCCGACGATGCGGACCAGGTTGTGGCCGGAGGTGCCGGCCAGGTTGATCGTGAACGGGATCTCGGTCGTGCCGTTCACGAACTGGCCGCCGGCCAGCTTGATGGACACGCTCTCGTCGTTGCTGCCAGAGCCGTTGACGTTGATCGCGTTCGTGTTCGTGATCCGGGCGGCGCCGCAGAGCGAGCCGTCGACGCGGATCCCCTGGCCGAAGCGGTCGATCGTCGCCGACGCGGCGGCGGTCGCGCTGTTCACGGTGACGGTCACGTCACCGCTGCCAGAGTCGTACGAGCAGGTGGTCGCCGCGTTGGCCACGGGAGCGGCCGCGCCGGCGGAGACGGCCGCGATGGACACGGCCGCGAGGGCGAGGAGGGATTTTGATTTCATACCTTCGATTGTGCTTGGGTTCTGGGGATACGCAATCCCCACCGGCCTCGGAGGGTACCCGAAGCGTGTGCTAGCTTGAGACGGTGGCACATGCGCACGCCCACGGCAGCGGCCACGGGCAGCCGGAGCTGCATCGCGGAGCCGTTCGCCGCGCGCTCCGGCTGGCGCTTGGGCTGACCGTTGCCTTCGGGGTGTTCGAGGCCTTCGCCGCATGGGCATTCAACAGCCTGGCGCTGTTTGCCGACGCGGTGCACAACGTCTCGGACGGCGCGGCGATCGCCATTGCACTGGCGGCGGCCTGGGCTGCCGGGCTGCCGGCCCGCGGCGCGCGCACCTATGGGTGGCGGCGGACCGAGGTGCTGGCGGCGCTGGTCAACGGGCTAGGCCTGGTGGTGGTGAGCATCGTCATCCTCTGGCAGGCGGCCGACCGCGTGACCGGCAGCGGCGAGTCGGTGTCCGGGGCCGGGGTGCTCGCGGTCGGGCTCGTCGGTGTCGTGGCCAACGGCATCCCGGTGCTGGCGATGGTCCGAGTGGGGCGCCGGGACGACCTGAACCTGAGAGCGGCCATGCTGCACTCGCTGGCCGATGTCCTGGGGAGTGCCGCCGCTGCCCTCGCCGGCCTGCTCGTCCTGGCCTTCGGCTGGTGGCGGGCCGACCCGATCCTCGGCGCCGCCGTGGGCCTGCTGGTGCTCACGTCCGCCTGGCACGTGATCCGGGAGTCGCTGCGGGTGCTGATGGAGGTGGCGCCGCGCGGGCACGATCCGGAGACAATCGGTCAGGCGCTGGCCGACCTGCCGGGGGTCAAGGAGGCGCACGACCTGCACGTGTGGACGATCACCAGCGGCATGGTCGCGCTGTCGGTGCACCTGGTCGCCCGCGACGGTGCCGACCACGACCGCCTGCTGCACGAGGCCCAGGAACTCCTGGGAGCCCGCTTCGGGATCGTGCACACGACCGTGCAGATCGACCGCGACCACCAGCGGCTGCTGCAGATCCATCGGCCTGGCTGCCCGGCGGCGCCGGCATCGCGGAGCTGAGCCTGCGCAGGCACGTCTATGCCGTCCAGGTCGAGTGGACGGGCGACCGCGGCTCCGGCACGCGCCGCTATTCCGGCTATGCCCGCGACCACGTGGTGCGTGTCTCCGGCAAGCCGGATCTCCTCGGGTCGTCCGCGCCCGAATTTCGCGGCGATGCCGCCCGTTGGAACCCGGAGGAGCTGCTGGTGGCGGCGCTCAGCCAGTGGCACATGCTCTGGTACCTGCACCTGTGCGCCGACACCGGGGTGGAGGTGACCGCCTACGTGGACGAGCCCCAAGGCGTCATGGAGGAGGCGGCCGACGGGTCGGGGCGCTTCGCCGAGGTGCTCCTGCGGCCGCGGGTTACGGTGGCCGGAGCCGGGATGATCGAGGCGGCCGCGGCGGCCCACGCCGACGCCCACCGCAAGTGCTTCATCGCAAACTCGGTCAACTTCCCGGTCCGGCACGAGCCCGCACCCATCGCGATCTAGACTCTCTGCACGCTCGGGGCGGTAGCTCAGCTGGGAGAGCACCTGCCTTGCACGCAGGAGGTCGCCGGTTCGATCCCGGTCCGCTCCACTGCCCGAACGGTGCACCCCGCAACTCCGAGGAGGTATCCCGATGAAGCTGAGCGCCCGAAACCGCCTGGCCGGAACCGTCGTGTCGATCAACCGCGGCGAGGCGATCGCCAATGTCGCGCTGGACGTCGGCGGCCAGCGGATCGTGGCGTCGATCACGGTCGAAGCGGTGGACGAGTTGGGACTCCACGAGGGGAGCAGCGCCACCGCGGTCATCAAGGCCTCGGACGTGATGGTGGCAGTGGACTAGACGCGGGGGAGAGCCGGCCCGGTCAAGGGGGGCTCGCCGGGTCGGCTCTCCGCGCGTCGCTCCTCGTCCGTCGGGGTCACGACCTGGCAGACAACGAGAAGCCGTCGGGCACGTGTGGAATCCCACCGTGCCCCGTTGGAACAATACTCCCCGCGGCCGATCGTCGGCAACCGCGGCGTCGTCTACGCTGGCACTCCATGATCGTTGTCATGGGAGCATCCGGGCACGTCGGCCG
>DASUHT010000104.1:0-21876 GCA_036273335.1 Gaiellales bacterium
GCCGCCAGGACGGCCATCGCCGTCCGCGTCTCGATCGTCGCCGAGCCCAGGTGCGGGATCAGCACCGCCTGGTCGAGCTCGACCAGGCCGGGATGGACGGCCGGCTCGTTCTCGAAGACGTCGAGCCCGGCGCCGGCGATCGTTCCGTCGCGGAGCGCCGACGCGAGCGCGGCCTCGTCCACGACCGGCCCCCGGGTGGTGTTCACCAGGTACGCCCGCGGCTTCATCAGCGACAGTCGGCGGGCGTCGATCAGATGGTGCGTCTGCGGGGTCAGCGGGCAGTGCAGCGAGACGACGTCGGCCGCCGCGACGAGCTCGTCCAGCTCGTCGATCCATTCCGCCTCGAGCTCCGCCTCCATCTCCGGGGATGACCGGCGTCGGCCGGTGTAGGCGATCCGCATGCCGAAGGCGCGGGCCCGGCGGGCGACGGCCGTGCCGATCTGACCGAGGCCGACGATCCCCAGCGTCTTCCCCTGGATGCCGGTGCCGAGCAGGAAGAACATGCTCCACGTCCAGGTGCCGCCCGCGCGCACCAGCCGCTCGCCCTCGCCCAGGCGGCGGGTGACCATGAGGATCAGCGCGAATGCGATGTCGGCGGTCGCCTCGGTCAGCACTCCGGGCGTGTTCGTGAGAACGACGCCGTGCCGGCGGCAGGCCTCGACGTCGGCGTTGTCGTAGCCAACGGCGACGTTCGCCACGACCCGAAGCTGCGGCCCGGCGGCGTCCAGGAGGGCGTCGTCGACGCGATCGTGCAGCAGCGTCACCAGCCCGTCTGCGCCCGCGGCGGCGGCGTACAGCTCGTCGCGCGCGAGCGGCCGGTCGTGCGGCGAGAGCCAGACGTCGGCCCGCTCGCCGAGCAACTCGATCGCGGGGTCGGGGATGCGCCGGGTGACGACGATCCGCGGCCTGCCGCCGCTCACACCAGCACCCGCTCCAGCAGCCCGTTCATGGCCGCCAGCGCCGCCTCCAGGTTCTCCAGCGAGTTTGCGTAGGACAGCCGCAGGTATCCGGCGCCGTGCTCGCCGAAGTCGCTGCCGGCGAGCACCGCCACCCCCGCCTCGTCGAGCATCCGGTTGGCCAGGTCGCGCTCGTCGATGCCCGTGCCGGTGACGTTCGGGAAGGCGTAGAAGGCGCCCCGCGGCTTGATGCACGAGATCCCCGGCAGGCGGTTCAGGCCCTGCACCAGGAACTCGCGGCGGCGGGCGAACTCGGCGGTCATCGCATCGACCTCGTCGCGGGGCCCGGTCAGCGCCTCGACGCCGGCCATCTGGACGGCCGGCGCGGTGCAGGCGGCGGTGTTGATCAAAAAGCGGGTCAGCGGCTCGACCAGGATCTGCGGCACCGCCGCGTACCCCAGCCGCCAGCCGCACATCGCGTAGGTCTTCGAGAAGCCGTCCAGGACGATCGTCCGGTCGAGCAGCCCGTGGGCCGCGATCGAGTCGTGCTGGCCCTCGTAGAGGAGCTCCGAGTAGACCTCGTCGGAGAGGATGAAGCAGTCGTGCTCGGCGAGCACCCGGGCGATCCCCTCGTTCAGGTCGCGGTCGAAGGCGCCGCCGGTCGGGTTGGCCGGCGTGTTCAGGATGACCAGCCGCGTGCGGGGAGTGAGCCGCGCCGCGAGATCGTCGGGAGTGAACGCGAAGGCGCGCTCCTCGGTGATCGGGATCGGCACCGGGGTCGCGCCCATCCAGCGGATGGCCGATTCGTAGATCGGATAGCCCGGGCTGGGATAGATGACCTCGTCGCCGGGATCGCAGATCGCGGCGACGCCGAAGAAGAGGAACCACTTGGCCCCGGGGGAGACGAGCACCCGGCCGGCGTCGATTTCGACCCCGCGAGATCTGCTCAGGTGCTTCGCACACGTGTCACGGAGCACCGGCAGCCCGGCCGACGGGCAGTAGTGGTGGTACCCGTCGCGAAGCGCACGGACGCCCGCCTCGACGATGTTGGACGGTGTCGGGAAGTCCGGCTCGCCGATCTCCAGGTGGATCACCGAGCGCCCCTCCGCCTCCAGCGCCTTCGCCCGGGCGAGCACCTCGAATGCCCGTTCGGTGCCCAGACTCTCCATGCTCTTTGCCGGTCGCATCAGTCCCCCAGTTCGATCCGCCGCCGGTCGACGTACTCCTTCAACTGTTCGCGCACCGGGTCGTCCAGCGGCGGCTGCTGGTACTCGTCGAGCGTACTCCGCCAGATCTCCGAGGCACGGGCGGTCGCGTCCAGACCGCCCCGCTTCTTCCATCGCTCGAAGTTGTCCGTGGACGAGAGCAGCGGCCGGTAGAAGCAGGTGCGGAACCGCTCCAGCGTGTGCTCGGCGCCGAGGAAATGACCGCCGTGCCCGACCTCCTGATGGGCGCCGTAGGCGAGGCTCGCCTCGTCCACCTCGAGCGGCGTGAATTCCTCCTGGAGCATCCGCAGGATCTCGATATCGACGATGAACTTCTCGTAGCAGCTGACCAGCCCGGACTCCAGCCAGCCGGCCGCGTGCATGACGAAGTTGGCCCCGGCCAGGAACGTCGGCAGCATCGTCATCAGCGCCTCGTAGGACGCCTGGGCGTCGACCGTCTGGCTGGACGTGAGACCGCCGCCGGAGCGCCAGGGGAGGCCGAAATACCGCGCGATCTGGCCCGTGCAGAGGAGTCCCAGCGCCGACTCCGGGGTGCCGAAGCTGGGCGATCCGGACTGCAGGTCGGTGTTGGACAGGAACGACCCGAAGACCACCGGGCAGCCGGGCCGAACGAGCTGCGTCAGCGCAATCCCGGCCAGCGCCTCGGCCATCTGCTGGACGAGCGCCGCCGGCACGGTGACCGGGGACATCGCGCCCATCAGCAGGAACGGCGTGATCACCACCGGCTGGCCCGCCCGCACGTACTCCAGCATCGCCGCCAGCATGCGGTCGTCGTAGCGAAGCGGCGAGTTGACGTTGATCAGCGAGATGACCACCGGCGAGCGCTCGATCGCCTCCCGGCCGCCGTGCACGATCTCGCACATGCGGACGGTGTCGGCGGCGTTCGGCCCCGAGGTGACCGAGCCCATGTGCACCTTGTCGGACAGGGTCTGCAGCGCGTACACCATGTCCAGATGACGGGAGTCGAGCGGCCGGTCGTTGGGCTCGCAGATGGTGCCGCCCGGCGTGTCCAGCTGATCGAACGACTGCGAGAGCCGGACGAAGTTCTCGAAGTCGGCCATCGTCGCCTCCCGCCGCTCGTCGCCCGCGCGGACGAAAGGCGGCCCGTAGACGGCGCCGAACGCCATCGAGTCGCCGCCCACGTGCACCGACTGCTCCGGGTTGCGGGCGGTCAGCTCGAACTCACGGGGGGCCTTGGCGACCTGCTCGAGCACGAACTCCGGATCGAGGTAGACGATGGCGTCCTCGGTGCGGCAGCCGGCCGCGCGGAAGATCTCCACCGCCTCGGGCAGGATGAACTCGATCCCGATTTCCGAGACGATGCGGCGCCATCCCCGGTCGAGCGTCTGCATCGCGTCCGGCGAGAGGATCTCGTAGCGGGGCATCGTGTTTCGGAACATGGGTTCTCCGGGTGAGCGCTTGACGGACGCGAGGGCGCGTCCCTATGATCCGTATCGCGGGACAAGTGTTCCACATGGTGGGGCTGATTGCAATGTATGAGATACCCACGGGAGGACAGTCGATCGACCGGGCGGCCCGGCTGCTGGTGGCCGTCGCCGAGAGCGACGAGCCGATCAGCGTGCGTGAGCTGGTCGAGCGCACCGATCTGCCCAAGAGCACGGTCTCGCGGCTGGTGGCCGCGCTGGAGCGAAACGCACTCGTCCAGCGCGAGTCGGCGCGCGGGCCGCTGCGCCCCGGCCCGGTGCTGATGCGCCTGGCCCGCAGGAGCGTGCCCGACCGCGACCTGGTCGAGCTCTGCGATCCCGTCCTGGCGCGGCTGGCCGAGGCCAGCGGCGAGACGATCAACCTGGCCGTGCCGACGCCGCTCGGCGTCGAGCACCTGAGCCAGATCGACTCGCGGCACTTTCTGGGGTCGACGAACTGGATCGGCCGCCGCGTCCCGAATCACTGCACCGCCGTGGGCAAGGTCTTCCTGGCCTTCGGCGCCGCCCGGCCCGAGCGCGGGCCGTTGCTGCCGCTGACCGCTGCCACGATCACCGATCCGGCAGCGCTGGCGGTGCAGCTGGAGGAGGTGCGGCGGCTCGGCTACGGTCTGGCGGTGGACGAGCTCGAGCCCGGCCTCTCGGCGGTTGCGGTGCCGGTGCGGGGAGCCGGCCGCGAGGTGATCGCCGCCCTCTCGATCTCCGGCCCCGGCCAGCGGATGCAGCTGCCGCGGCTGCGGGAGCTGGCGGACATGATGTTGGCGGAGGCGGCAGAGGTGTCGTCGCGACTGGGGTACCGGACAAAGCGAGGAGCGGCATGACGACGAACGACGAGGTGCTTCAGGGACTGTTCGACGAGACCCTGGTCGGGAACGCGCCAAGGGTCAAGGAGCTGACCGAGATCGGGCTCGAAAACGGGATGGGCCCGGAGACGCTGCTCTACGACGCGCTGATCCCGTCGCTGGAGGAGGTCGGGGCGCGCTTCGAGCGCGGCGACTACTTCGTGCCCGAGATGCTGATCGCCGCTCGCGCCATGCAGGGAGCGCTGAACATCCTGCGGCCGCTCCTGGCCGAGACGGGCGCCAAGCCGATCGGCACATTCGTCATGGGCACCGTCAAGGGCGACGTGCACGACATCGGCAAGAACCTCGTGAACATCATGCTGGAGGGCGCCGGCTTCACGGTCCACGACCTGGGCGTCAACGTGGCGCCGGAGACGTTCGTGCAGCAGATCGAGGAGCACGAGCCGGACATCGTCGGCTTCTCGGCCTTCCTGACCACGACCATGCCGATGTTCAAGGCCAACATCAACGCGCTCCAGAAGTCCGGCCTGCGCGACAAGGTGATCGTGATGGTCGGCGGCGCGCCGGTCACCCAGGAGTACGCGGATGCGGTCGGTGCCGACGGCTATGCCGCCGACGCCTCGACCGCGGTGCGCCTGGCCAAGGACCTGATCGAGAAGCGACGGGCGCTGCAGCCGGCGTGACCGCTGCCCCTGACGGACTGCGCGGCTTCGCCGCCGCGGCCAGCATCGAGGTGACGCCGAAGGCGGCCTCGGAGCTGGCGGAGCTGGAGGGCCTGCTGCCGCCGGCCACGAACGTCTACGTGACGGCCCTTCCTGGCGCCGACCTGGACGACCTGGTGGCGGCGGCGCGCACCGTTCGGGCCGCCGGGCACGAGCCGGTGCCGCACATCCCGGCCCGGGCAATCGCCGGGCGCGACGTGCTCGACCGGCTGCTCGGCGCTCTCGCCGACGAGGCCGGGGTGGTCGATGTGCTGGTCGTCGGGGGGTCGGTGAAGGACCAGGCGGGCGAGTACTCGAGCTCGATCGAGATCCTCGAGTCGGGCCTGCTGGAGCGGCACGGGATCATCCGGGCGGGCGTCGCCGGGCACCCCGAGGGGACCCCCGACATCCCCCCTGACGCCGTGCGCGCATCACTGGCCGAGAAGAACGCGTTTGCCGCCGGCTCGCCGATCGACCTGCGCCTGGTCAGCCAGTTCGCGCTGGCCGCCGAGCCGTACGTCGTCTGGGAACGGGCGATCCGCGCCGAGGGCAACCGGCTGCCCGTGTTCGCCGGCATCCCCGGCGTCACCTCGCCGGCGACGCTCCTCAAGTACGGCCTGGCCTGCGGCATCGGGCCGTCGCTGGAGATCCTGCGCAAGCAGACCGGCGGGCTGCTGAAGTTGGCCACCACCCGCCACTGGCGGCCCGACGAGGTCGCCCGCGGGATCGCCGAGGCGGTCGCCGCCGACCCGGACAGCCTGATCCGCGGGTTGCACGTGTTTCCGTTCGGCGGGCTCCGCCGGTCGGCCGAGTGGCTCGCCGAGATGCGCGCGGACGTCCACGCGCAGCCGGCATGACAAGCATCTGAGGGGAGAGGTATGGAAACGATTCTGCGGTCTCGGACACGGGAGGTCGTGATCGGCTCCGGGCGGCCGTTCTGCATCATCGGCGAGCGGATCAACCCGACCGGCCGCAAGGCCTTCCAGGCGCAGCTGCAGGCGGGCGACCTGTCGCAGCTGGAGATCGACATCGCCGAGCAGGCGGAGACCGCGGACGTCCTCGATGTCAACGTCGGAGACCCACTGGCCGACGAGGTGGAGCTGATGCAGCAGGCGGTGCGCCTGGCCCAGTCGCTGACCGACCTGCCGCTGTGCATCGACTCGTCCGTCGTGGAGGCGCTGGAGGCGGGGCTCTCGGCCTACGAGGGGAAGGCCCTCGTCAACTCGGTCACCGGCGAGGATCAGCGGCTGGAGGCGATCCTGCCCCTGGTCGCCCGGCACGGGGCGGCGGTGATCGGCCTGGCCAACGACGACGAGATCCCGATGGTCCCGGCGCGCCGGCTGGAGGTTGCGCGCAAGATCGTCTCGGTGGCCGGCGACCACGGCATCCCTCCCGCCGATGTGGTAATCGACCCGCTGGCGATGCCGGTGGGCGCCGAGCCGCGGGCCGTCACGCTGTTCCTGGAGACCACCCGCCTGATCCGCGACGAGTTGGGGGTGAACATGACCTGCGGTGCCTCCAACACGTCCTTCGGTCTCCCCGGGCGGCAGGTCCTGAACGCCGCTTTCCTGTCGATCGCCGCCAGCCACGGGCTGACCAGCGCGATCATGGATGCCCGCTCGCGGGAGTGCGTCGACGGGGCCCGGGCGGCCGACTTCCTGCTCGGGCACGACGAGTGGGGCGCGCGCTGGATCGCGGCCCACCGGGCACGTCAGGCGGCAGCGTCGACGTGAGCGCGGAGCCTGCCGACGTGGAGGAGGGGGGCGGCCGCGTCCACATCCGCTTCGCGCCCGACGGTACGGACACGCGCGTCCCCGCCGGGACGACGATCTTCGATGCCGCCTCCTGGAACGGCGTCGCGATCGATTCCACCTGCGGCGGCCACGGCACCTGCAAGAAGTGCAAGGTGAAACTGCTCAGCGGCTCCGTCCCGATCTCGCCCGTCGACCCGCGGGCGTTCACGATCGAGGAGCTGAAGGCGGGCTGGCGGCTCGCCTGCCGGGCGCCGGCGACCGGCGACCTGGAGATCGAGGTGCCGCCGCTGCAGACGCGGCCGAAGGCGGCGCTGGTCGGGGTCGGCCGGCACGTCATCCTGCGCCCGGCGGTGCAGAAGCGCTATGTCGAGCTCGAGGAGCCGTCGCTGGAAGACCAGACGCCCGACCTGGAGCGGCTGCTGGCCGCGGTGTCCGACCTGGAGCTTCGGGTCGACCTGCACGCGGCGCTGACGATGGGTCGGACGCTTCGCCAGTCGGACTACAAGGTGACTGCGGTCGTCGTCGACGATCTGCTGATCGATGTCGAGCCCGGTGACACCACCGACCGCCGCTTCGCGATCGCGTTCGACCTGGGCACGACCACGGTGGTTGCGACGCTGCTCGACCTGGGCACGGGGCAGCCGCTGGCGGTGCGCTCGATGCTGAACCGCCAGCAGCCGTACGGCGCCGACGTGATCTCGCGGGTGTCGGCCACGATGCTCGACCCGGATGCTCTGGAGGCGCTCCAGGCGCGCGCCGCCGAGACCCTGAACCAGCTCGCCGGCGAGGTCTGCGAGCAGGCTGAGGTGGACCCGCGGGAGGTGTACGAGATCACGCTTTGCGGGAACGCCACGATGACCCAGCTGGCCCTCGGGATCGACCCCGAGCCGCTGGCGGTGGCGCCGTTCATCATCACCTCGCGGGTGCTGCCGCCGGCGACGGCGGCCGACCTCGGGGTGCGCGTGCACCCGCGGGCGCCGGCGGTCGTGTTCCCGGCCCTCGGCGCCTACGTCGGCGGCGACATCGTGGCCGGGATGCTGGCGTCCGGGCTGACCCGCGACCGGCGGCTTCGGCTCTTCATCGACGTTGGCACCAACTCCGAGATCGCCCTCGGATCCGCGGAGCGGGTGGTGACGACGGCGGCGCCGGCCGGCCCGGCCTTCGAGGCCGCCCAGATCCGCTGCGGGATGCGCGCCGCCGAGGGCGCGATCGAAGGTGTGCGGGTCGACGGCGACGAGCTGGTCCTGGAGGTGATCGGGGACGCTGCGCCGCTCGGCATGTGCGGCTCCGGGCTGGTCGACGCGGTCGCCCAGCTGGTCGCCTGCGGGCTGCTCGACCACTCGGGCCGCTTCGTGCCCGACGAGGTCGCGGCCGAGCAACACCCGGGCCTCTCGCAGCGGCTGGTCAAGGTCGGCGAGGAGCGGGTGTTCGTGCTCGCCTGGCGCGGCGACGATCCCGCCAACGCGGTGTACCTCTCGCAGCGCGACGTCCGCGAGCTGCAGTTCGCCAAGGCGTCGATCGCCACCGGCTGGTCGATCCTCCTGAACGAGCTCGGCGTGACCGCGGCCGACATCAGCCAGGTGCTGCTCGCCGGCAGCTTCGGCTCCTACCTGTCGCCGGCCAGCGCCGTTCGCATCGGGCTCGTCCCCAGGATGGCGCTGCCGCGCATCGTGTCGGCCGGGAACGTCGCCGGCGAGGGCGCCAAGATGGCGGCGCTCTCGGTCAACGAGCGGGCGGCCGCGCTCTCCATCCTGGACGAGGTGGAATACGTCGAGCTCTCGGGCCGAAGCGACTTCAACGATCTCTTCGTCGACCAGTTGGCGTTCCCGGGATGACGTCGCGGCCGGACATCGGCGTGGTTGCCTGCGGCGCGCTCGCCCTGCACATCGAACGGATCGCCCGCCGCCGCGGCTGGGACGTCGAGGTGCACCCTCTGCCGCCGGTGCTGCACAACCGCCCGGAGCGGATCGCCCCGGCGGTGGCCGCCCGGCTGGACGAGCTGGCGGGACGGCACCGGCGGCTGGCGGTCGCCTACGCGGACTGCGGCAGCCGCGGCGAGCTCGCCCGGGAGCTGGCCGGTCGGCGGGTGGAGATGCTGCACGGCGGCCACTGCTACGACGTCTTCGCCTCGGATGAGGTGCGGCTGGCGCTGGCCGAGCAGCCGGGCACCTATTTCCTGACCGACTTCCTCGTGCGCAGCTTCCCGCGCACGGTGTGGCAGGGGCTGGGGCTCGACCGCCACCCGGAGCTGCGCGACGACTACTTCCGCAACTACACCCGCGTCGTCTGGCTCGCCCAGCGGCCGACGCCGGCGCTGCGCAGGGACGCCGAGCGGGCGGCGGACATGCTCGGCCTGCCGCTGGCGACGGTCGAGGTCGGTGAGTCGGGCCTGGAGCGGGAGCTCGAACGGCTGGTCGAGGGAGCGGCGGCATGAACATCCGGGCGGCGCTCCTGCCGGCGGCCGGAACGGCGCTTCGCGTCGTCGACCTGGAGCTTGCCGAGCCCGGCCCCGGCGAGGTGCTGGTGCGACTGGCGGCGAGCGGCGTCTGCTCGGACGACCTGAACGTGCTCGACGGCACCGTCGAGGTGCCCTGCCCGGTCGTGCCCGGGCACGAGGGGGCGGGCGTCGTCGAGCGGTTGGGCGAGGGCGTCAGCACCCTGCGGCCCGGCGACCACGTGGCGCTCTCCTGGGCGCCCTACTGCGGACGCTGCGAGCAGTGCCTGCGCGACCTGCCGCACCTCTGCGGCACCGCTTGGCCGCTGATGCTCGCCGGTGGCATGCTGGACGGGACGACGCGCCTCGAGTTCGGCGGCGCGACCGTCCACCACTACTGCTTCCTGAGCTCGTTCGCAGAGCGCGCGGTCGTTCCCGCGCGCTCCTGCGTGAGGGTGCCCGACGACGTCCCGCTGGAGGTGGCGGCGCTGCTCGGCTGCGCGGTCACGAGCGGCGTCGGCGCGGTCTGGCGGACTGCCGGCGTCCGGCCGGGCGAGCGGGTCGCGGTGCTCGGCCTGGGCGGGACCGGCCTCTCGGCGGTGCTCGGGGCGCGGGCGGCGGGCGCCGGCATGGTGATCGCCGTGGACGCCCGCCCGCGCCGGCTGGAGCAGGCGCTTGAGCTGGGAGCGAGCGATGCCGTCCGGATGGCCGACGACCCGGACGAAACGGCGGCCGCAGTGGTCGAGGCGAGCGGCGGCGGTGTCGACTATGCGTTCGAGACATCCGCCCGCCCGGCCGCCGCGCGGGCGGCGTTCCTGTCCACCCGAGCCCGCGGCGCCGCCGTGCTCCTGGGGATCCCGCGCGCGGACGCCGAGCTTCGCCTGCCGGCGCTCTCGATCCCGCGGATGGAGCGGCGCGTCCTGGGCTCGATCTATGGCTCCGCCCGGCCCGACCGCGACTTCCCCTTGATCCTCGAGGCGTACCGGCGCGGCCGGCTCCCGCTCGACCGGCTGATCAGCCACCGGCTGCCGCTCGAGCAGGCCGAGGACGCGATCGACCTGGTGCGCCGTGGCGACGCGGTGAGAGCAGTAATTCAACCCTGATCGGAGGCGTATGCACGCCGCGCAGCGGCGTGAATACGCGAGAGCACACGGCGGCCCGCCGGCCCCGGGTGCCAGGTCTGTAAGGAGATGCCAGCCAGGAGTACAGCCGGCAACCGGTCGTTACAGGCCTGGCTCCCCCCAGCCGCCACCGTGGAGTACAGCGGGCCACTGAGGCGAGAACCGTTGAGGGCGCAGTCGCCCCTATGACAGGGCGCTAGCGATCGCGGCGATGTGGGCCGGGGTGGAGCCGCAGCAGGCGCCGACGATCTCGACGCCCATCCCGCGTAGCCGATCCACGTGCTCGGCGAGTTCCTGCGGCCCGACGTCGTACTCGAAGTGGTCGCCGTGCAGGTGCGGCATGCCCGCATTCGTCTGTGCCACGAGCAGCACGCCCTCGGGGCGGGCCTCCGCCATCTCGGCCATCACGATCTCCATGTCGCCGGGGCCGCGGCCGCAGTTGGCGCCGGCTGCGACGACCTCCAGCTCGGCCAGCCGGACCACCGCCTGGGCGGGGCTGACGCCCATCATCGTGCGCCGGTTGGTGTCGAAGCTCATCGTCGCCGCGATCTCGAGCTGCGGCGCCGCGTCGCGGGCGCCGCGGATCGCCGCCTCGAGCTCGGCAAGGTCGCTCATTGTCTCGATCAGGATGAAGTCGGCGCCGCCCTCGGCGAGTGCGGCCGCCTGCTCGGCGAACATCTCCCGCGCCGCTTCGGCCGACAGCGTCCCGAGCGGCTCGATCAGCTCACCCGAGGGGCCGATGTCGCCGGCGACCAGGGCGCCGAGCTCGGATGCGACACCGGCGGCGATCCGGGCGGCCTCGCGGTTGATGTCCCCCACGCGGTCGTCCAGGCCGTGCATCGCCAGCCGGGCCGAGGTACCGCCGAACGTGTTGGTGGTGAGCACCCTGCTCCCGGCCTCAGCGTAGGCGCGGTGGATGGCCGCGATCTCCGCCGGCCGGTCAGTGTTCCAGCGCTCGCCTGCCTCGCCCGGCTCCAGCCCCCGGTCCTGCAGCAGGGTGCCCATCGCGCCGTCGCCGACCAGATGACCGCGGGCGGTCACCTGGTCACGCAGGCCGGTCGCGGAGGCTGTCGTCACGATCCGGCCTCGGCGATCACTGCGGTCAGCCGCTCCGCGGGCCATTCGGCATCGAGCTCCCCGGCGACCAGCGCGGCCACCTCTCCGGGACCGCCTGGTCGCTCGGCCCACTCACCCTGCGCCCAGTCCGCCAGGTAGTCGTCGGATCCGGCCGCGCCGGTGCGCATGGCCAGCTCGTCGATCGCCTCCTGGAAGCGGTCGGGCAGGGGCACCTTGACCACCTCGCCGGCGTCGCTTCGGGCGCTGACCATGGACGGGATCTGCCGCCAGCTGGTGATCCGATACTCGGCCATCGAGCGCACATCGTACCGTCGGCCCGCGGCCCGCCGCTATGACTCGGGGATGGCAGCCGAGATGCCCCGCGACCGCGAGATCCTGCTTCTGGCGCTGCCGGCGCTGGGCGCGCTGATCGCCGAGCCGCTCTATGTCCTGGGAGATACCGCGATCGTCGGCCACCTCGGCACCGTGCCGCTGGCCGGCCTGGCGCTGGGCGGGCTCATGATCTCGGAGATCTTCGGGTTCTGCACCTTCCTGGAGTACGGCACGACCGCCCGGGCGGCACGGCTGTTCGGGGCCGGCCGGCACCGAGAAGCCCTGGATGTCGGCGTTCAGGCGACCTGGCTGGCGCTGGGACTGGGGGTGGCGCTGATCGTCGCCATCGAGGCGATCGCCAGTCCGGCGGCGCGGCTGCTGGGCGGCGGCGACACGGCGGCGGTGGCGCAGGGCGTCGAGTGGATGCGAATCGCGGCGCTCGGCGCGCCATCGGTGCTGGTCGTGGCGGCCGCCCAGGGCTGGCTGCGCGGGTTTCAGGACACCCGCACGCCGCTGATCGTGATCGGCATCTCGAACATCGTCTCGATCGGCCTGTCGGCGCTCCTCATCGTCGGCCTCGGCTTCGGTATCGAGGGCTCGGCGATCGCCAACGTCGCCGCCCAGACCGGCTCGGCGGTGCTCTTCCTGGTGCTCCTCGTCCGCCGGCGGGCGCCGCTTGCGCCGAGCTTCGCCCGGATCCGCGTCCAGCTTGCCGGCGCCCGCGATCTGAGCGTGCGTACCCTCGCCTTCTTCGTCGCGTTCACGCTGGCCACGGGCGTGGCCGCCCGGTTGGGGACGGCGCAGCTGGCGGCGCAGCAGATCGGCGTCCAGCTCTGGACGTTCTGCGCCCTCTTCCTCGATTCCACAGCGATCGCCGCCCAGGCGCTGGTGGGGAGGCTCCTGGGCGCCTCGGCGGAGGGCGTCGCGGGCGCCCTGGCTCGCCGGCTGCTGGCCGCCGGGACGCTCCTCGGATGCGGCTTCGCGCTCGTGCTGGGTGCGGGTCACGACCTGATCCCGCGTATCTTCACCTCCGACCCAGCCGTGCTCCGGGAGGCGGCGGTGCTGTGGCCGTGGCTGGTCGTCATGATGCCGGCTGCCGGCTACGTCTTCGCGCTCGACGGGGTGCTGTTCGGCGCCGGCGACCTGCGCTTCCTGCGCGATGTCAGCGTTTTCGGCGCCGTCGTCGGCTTCGTGCCGCTGACGCTTCTGACGCCGGTGCTCAACCTGGGGATGAACGGGATCTGGGCCGGCCTCTCGGCGTTCGTCGGCGTCCGGCTATTGCTCGGCTGGCGGCGCTGGCGCGGGCGCCGCTGGCTGGTCGGCGGGATCGCGACGGTCGACGACCTGTCAGCGTGAGCCGGCCGGGAGCTGTCCGCGCAAACCGATCACCGAGATCCCTGCCACCCACACCGCGAGCCCGATGGCGGTGACGCTCTCGACCGCCGACCCGGCAATCGGCGCCGACACCAGCGACAGCGGCACGAGGGCGGCCGAGAGCCAGCCGACCCATGCCGGGAGCGCATCCTCGGCCAGCGAGAGATAGGCGATGGCGGCGAACATGACTGCGAAGGCGAACCAGCTGAATCCGGCGATCGCGTTTCCGGTCTCGGCCATCGACGTCGCTGTCGGCAGGTCGAGGCTGCCGCCCGCCCGCTCGGCCAGCGCCAGCCAGACCGCCAGCCCGGCGAGCTGAAGGGTGGCGCCGGCGACGCCGGCGGCGAAGGCGACCGTGGAGAGCGGCCCGTAGCGCTCCGCGAGCGCCCAGCGCAGCCCGCCCAGAAAGAGGATCAGGGCGACCGCGGAGAGGGCGAGGATGTAGACGCCAGCCTCGATCGCTCCCTGGTGCACCTCGAAGTACCCGGCGATCTGCAGGGACGGGTCGCCGCGCAGGGAGGACGGCGAGGAGCCGGGGAGGAGCGCGCCGACGACGCCCAGGACCGCCGAGGCGATCCCGCTCCCGGAGGCGAAACGGCGAAGATTGCGGGCAGTTCTAACGTCCATTAATCCCAAAGGCCCGAAATGCCGAGAACGATCGTGATGGCGTCGCTTCCACTAGCGACATGGGGCACTGAGAACCGTCGCGTATTGTCCATTTAGCGTCAATTCCCGGCTGGTCTGTCGCAAAAGGATGGTATAACAAGGTGGGGGCTACGCGGGAGGAGAGAGCTGGATCCACGCGATAACACGTCACCCACGAACTCTTCGCGAGGAGTGGGTGCCTTCCTGCTGCTGCTTGCAGCGGTGGTCGCGGCATACGCCAGTGTCGGGGTGGCAACGCTGTCCACGGCCGGTCCTTCGGCGGCGCTGCACGTGCCCGAAAGCGTGGTCAACAACTTCCTGCCCGGCGTTGCACTGGCCGCGTCCAGACCGCCGATCGTCATCCCGCATCACGTCGCGCAGACTCCGCCGCCCCCGAGCTCTGGTCTGACCACTGCTCCAATCCCGCCTACGGGCGGCGCCACCGGGCCTACCGGGAACGGCCACCACCACGGCCACGGGAAAGGCAGGGGCAACGGGCATGGCCATGGGAACGGCGGCGGCCCGCCCGGCACCGGATGCGGCCTCGTCGGCCGCCCCTGCCCGCCCGTCGGCCACCATTGCGGCGCCGACGGCACCAACTGCCCCGTGCCGCCGCCCGGCCATCATCACTGCGGCGACGGCCAGCGCTGCCACCACCATCACCATCACCGCTGCCATCACCACCACTGGCGATGCCACTGCCACTTCCATCATCACCGCTGCCATCACCAGGGCCACCATCATGGGCGGCACTGCGACTGCGGCTGGCATCGCGGGTGGCACCACCATCACCGGCATCACTGCCCGCCCCATCCGCACCGTGTGCAGGGACACCACCGGCATCACCACCGGTCGCACCGTGGTGACGATCCCGCGCCGCCCCACCATCACTCCCATCCGCTCAAGCCGGTGCAGAGCCATCACGCCGCCGACCATCATCAGCGCCATCACCGCTGCGATGGCATGCACCAGCACAAGAGCGGCTCGCACCACGACAAGAGCGGGGCGCATCACCGCCACCACAAGAGCGGCGCACACCACCGGCACCACCAGAGCGGCGCACACCACCACCAGCACCACCATCAGCAGCAGAGCTGAGGCGGCCGGCCGGCGGCCCGGCTAGATCGCTTCGACCTTCTCGACGTACCACACGACCCAGGCGCCCTCGGTGCGCTCGGCCTGGACCACTCGGGCCTCAGGCGGAAGCGGCACCTTGCAGTGCTCGAGGGTCATCCCGCGAACCTCGCCGACCGACTGCTTCTCGACGGCGGTGATGGGGACGACGATGCGCGCCAGGATCGGCATGTCGGCGGCGTGTCGGAGATCGATGTGCTCGGAGGAATCCACGCGACCTGGTTCGCTGCGGGGTTGGGAATCCCTCTATTCTGGGCCCGGTGAGGTATGCATCCGCTGACCGGACGCTCGAGGAGGCGCTGGCGGGCTACCGGCCGCCGCACCGCACCGGCACGGAGCACGTCGATCTGGCAGCGGCCGCCGGCCGCATCTCCGCCCGAGATGTGGTCAGTCCAATATCGCTCCCGGACTTCGACCGAAGTGCCGTTGACGGATGGGCGGTCGCATCCGCTGACACTCCCGGCCGCCTCCGCCGCGGTGGGGCTGTGCACATGGGCCAGCCGCCGGATGTCTCGGCCGGCGAGGGCGTGGCCGTGGCGGTGCCCACCGGTGGACGCCTGCCGGAGGGTGCGGACGCGGTGGTGATGAGCGAGCGTGCCGAGGCCACGGACGAGGGGGTCGAGATCGGACAGCCGGTGCAGGCGGGGGCGAACGTGGTGGCGGCCGGAGAAGACGTCAAGCCGGGCGCGACGGTGATCCGCTGGGGCACGCGTGTCCGGCCGCAGCAGGTGGCGCTGCTGGCGGCGCTCGGCGTGGCCGAAATCACCGTTCACCGCCGTCCGCGAGTCGCCATCGTGTCAACGGGCGACGAGCTGGTGGGGCCTGGCGAACCTCCCGGGCAGGCCCAGGTGCGGGATGCGAATGGCCCCGGCCTGGCCGCGTTGGTGCGGCGCCTGGAGGCGGAACCGGTGCTTCGCGGCATCGTCCCGGATGACCCCAAGCAGCTGCTCGCCGTGTGCCGGCGGGCGGTCGATGAGTGTGACGCGGTGGTCGTCTCGGCAGGCGGGTCGGTGGGCGAGCACGACGCCACCGCCGCGGTGCTCGACCGAGTCGGCCCGCCCGGCGTCTGGTGCCACGGGCTGGCGATCAAGCCGGGCCGCCCGACGACCCTGGCCGAGGCGGCCGGCAAGCCGGTCATCGGCCTGCCCGGGAACCCGGTGCCGGCGCTCCTCGTCATGCAGCTCGTGGCGGCGCCGGTCATCGAACGGATCGGCGGCCTCTCGGCCGATGAGCCCATCCCCCGGCAGCGGGCCGAGCTGGCCGAGGACGTCCCGGGGGCGCCGGGAGTGCTCCGGCTGGTGCACGCGTGCATGGAGGGCGGGGTCGTCCGGCCGGTCTTCGCCCGGCCGTCGAGGCTGTCGGCGATGGCCGCCGCGGATGGATTCCTGCGTGTGCCCGCGGCGGGGCTCCAGGCGGGGGAGATGGTCGAGGTGGACGTCTACCGCTAGACGGGCAGGCGGATCAGCGGGATCTCCATCTCGTCCGCGGTCAGCCCGCCGTGGTGGCCCCGGAAGTGGTGCCCGAACCGGCCCTCCTCGTACCACCAGACGGTGTGGCTGCCGCGGGCGAGCACCGCGACGTCCGCCAGCCGGGCGCGCAGGCGCTCGCCAATGCGGGGACCAAACAGGCCGTCCGCCACCAGATCGCGCACGGGGAGGACGAGCGCGCGTTCGCCGAGCAGATCGCGAAGCCCTCGGACGAGCTCGCCCTCGCGGCCCGGCCGGACGTGCAGGAAGAGATCGCGCGCCGAGCCGGCCGGGGCGAGCGGGCGTCCGTCCGCCCCTGTGCGCAGCAGTCCGCCGATCTCGGGCCAGGCCAGGTTGACGTAGACGGTTGTGGTGGGATCGACCTCCGCCAGGCCATGATCGGCGGTGACCAGGAGCTCGGCACCGCTGCCCGCCGCCTCCTGGGCGAGCGCCTCCAGCGCGTCGAGGCTGGCGTCGACCCGGGCCGCCACCTGCGCCGAGCCGGGCCCGTGCTCGTGGGCGACGGCGTCCACCTCGTCGATGTAGGCGAAGCAGTAGAGCGGCGCCGGCCCGGCGAGCACCCCGGCCAGCTCGGCGAGCGCCGCCGCGGGCTGCTCGAAAGGGTGCACCTGAGCGCCCGCAAATGCGATGTCGCTGACGGTGCCGGGGGTGTAGCGGTCGCTCTGGAAGGCGTGGCAGCGAACGCCGCCGGCGTCCAGCCGGCGGTAGATCGTGGTCAGGTCGGGAAGCAGGGCGGCGGCGCGCTCCGGACCCAGCGCGAACAGGGTATTCCGCTCGCCGTCACCGGCGAACGAGAACATCAGCGGGCAGATCAGGCGATCCAGCGACGGCTCATAGATGAACCACTCGTACAGCCCGTGCTCGGCCACCGGCAGGCCGGTGTGGATCGTCGCGGTGGCGGCGGTCGTGGTGGACGGGAACTGCGCCGTCCAGCGCTCGACCGTCCCCGCCCGCGCGCATCGGCGCAGGAACGGATGATCGGTGTGGCGCTGGATGAGCCGCCAGCCGAGGCCGTCGACCAGGACGAGCGCGACCTTCCCCGGCCCTCCAGCGGCGAGCAGGTGCTCGACCAGCGCGGGGATGGCGTCGAAGCAGCGTTTCCCGTGGTCGGGGCGGACGAATTCGTCGGGGAGCGCGGTCATCGCAGGCGACCGATGATATTGGCCCGGCCCAGCCGCGGCTCGCGGTGCCCGCGTCGGGGCGGTCGCATCCCGGCGGACGTGGGCCGCGTAGGATGGCCGGATGCGGAAGCTTCACGACCCCGCCTGGGCGCTGGCCGGCCTGCGGGTCTTCATGGGCGTCCTGTGGCTCGCAAACCTGCTCTGGAAGCTCCCTCCCGATTTCGGCCGTGACCAGCCACACGGCCTCCTCTACTCCTTCAGGCAGGCGGAGCACTACGCGATCGTCGAACCGCTGCGGCGCTTCATGGGGCACGTCGTGATCCCGCATTTCACGGTCTTCGGCTGGCAGGTGTTCCTGGTCGAGGCGGTCGCCGGCGTGCTCCTGCTGCTGGGCTGGCACACCCGGGTCGGCGCGGTCGTGGGGCTCCTGCAGTCGCTCGCCATCACGGTCCTCACCGTTCGCGCGCCCGACCAGTGGTTCTGGGGATTTGCGCTGTTCGTCGCGGTCAGCCTGGTGCTGGCGCTCTTCCCGGCAAATCTCCACCTGAGCCTCGACCACCGTCAGGGACGGGCGTGAGGTTCTCGGTGATCATCCCCACGCTCGCCGAGGCCTCGACGATCGCCGGGGCGGTGACGTCGGCGGGGCGGGCGTTCCCCGGCTGCGAGGTCGTCGTCGCCGACGGTGGCAGCGACGACGGCACGGACCGGGTGGCGGCGGCGGCCGGCGCCACGGTCGTCCACGCACCCGGCACGAAAGCGGCGGCGATGAACCGTGCCGCAGCTCTGGCCACGGGGGACGCGCTGGTCTTCCTGCACGCCGACACCCGCCTCCCGTCCGGCGCCGCAGAGGCGGTCTCAGACGCGCTCGCCGGCGGTGCCGGGATCGGCTGCTTCCGGGTCCGCTTCGACCGCCCCCGGCCGCTGCTGGAGCGCCTGATCAGCGTCCGCTCGACGCTCTTCGGAGTCGCCTACGGCGACCAGGCACTGTTCGTCTCCGCCGACGCGTTCGTGCGCTGCGGCGGCTTCCGGCCGATCCCCATCATGGAGGACTTCGACCTCGTTCGCCGGCTCCGTCGGCAGGGCGGGCTGGCGGTGCTCCCGGCGGCGGTCACCACGTCCGGCCGCCGCCACCGGCAGTCCGGCCGCGCACGCACGCTCGTCCGGATCTGGCTGATCCAGCTCCTCTACCTGCTGCGCGTGCCGCCGGAGCGCCTGGCCTGGCTCTACCCGCCCGTCCGCTGATCGGCCGCGGGCCGAGCATCGAACAGCGGCTGGCCGGTCAGCGTCCGGCCCAGCAGGTCGCGCAGGACGTCGGTGGTGGGCGCCATCACCGTCGCCGCGCGGGCGTCCCGGAAGAGCCGTTCCAGGGGCAGCTGCCGCGAGAACGCGGCGCCGCCGCAGACACGCATCGTCTCGTCGGTGACCACCAGCGCCGTCTCCGCCGCCGCCGCCTTCAGTGCCAGAACGCCGATCTGGGCCTGCGGGTCGCCGATCGCCAGCTGCCCGGCCACCTCACGCAGCAGCGCCCGCGTCTGCAGGTGGCGGATCTTTGCCTCGGCGAGCCGCGCGCGATTCACCGCGATTCCGCTGAGCGGGGTGTCGAGGTGCTCGATACGGGTGCCGGCCAGGTGCGCGGCCGCCAGGTCGAGTGCGGCGGCGGCCAGGCCGACGCAGCATGCCGCGGAGCCCAGCACGAACCACGGCAGGGTCGCCTCCATCATCAGCCCCATCCCCGACTCCGGCTCACCCAGCCGCCGGGCGGCGTCCACGTACACAGCGGCGAAGGTCACCGGGCTGGAGGCGTTTCCGCACAACCCGAGCCCGTCGAACGCCTTCTCGACCGTGATCCCGTCGCCGGACAGAACCAGGTAGAGCTCGGTCACGAGCGGATCGTCGGCACCGACCGCGCCGGTGGCGACCACGTAGGAGTCGGCATGACCGGCGGACGTCACCCACGATTTGCGGGCGTCGATCACCACCCGGTCGCCATCCATGCGGGCCCGCGACGCCTGGGCCCAGAAGTGGCTCCGGGTAGCCGGCTCCGAGAAGGCGAGCGTCGTCAGGTGGCGGCCCCTGCCGATCTCCTGCAGGACATCCTGGTTGGCGCCGGCCCGGCCGCCGGCCAGCAGCGTCTGGGTCGCGATCAGGTGCATTACGTACACCATCGCCGTCGACGAGCAGGCGCCGGCCACGCGCTCGACCGCCTCTACCACCTCCAGCGGGCCGCCACCCGCGCCGCCCAGCTCCTCGGGAACTCCCAGGCCGAGCAAGCCGCGCTCGGCGAGCCCGTCGATGGCCTCCCTCGGGAACCGCGACTCGCGGTCCACCGAGTCCGACCGGGCTGCGATCTCTGCCCACAGGATGTCATCCACGACCGGACGTTCGATGACGCTCATTCCCTCGCCTCCTCAAACCGACTGGCTGCCTCCGCCACCCTACATTCGGCCGGCGCGATCCCGGTGTGCCTGAAGCACCTCGGCGGCCGGCCCGGCGGCCTCCAGTGCCGCCCGGGTCGCCGGCGCCCAGGTCAGGTCGAGGGCGGCCAGGTCGGCGGCGTTATCGACGTCGGGGATCGGATCGAGCAGGGTGACGCTCAGCCCGGCCGCCCGGCCGGCCTCGATGGCCTGGTCGAGCACCGAACCGGTCGACCAGCGGATCCTCTCCAGCACGCCGGGCACGAACGGATGCATCCCGATCAGGCTGAATCCACCGTCGTGGGATGGCGCCAGGACGATGCCGGCGCCGGCGCGGCCGGCCGCCCGCAGCGACTCCGGCCGGATCCCGGGGACGTCGCCGGCCACGACCAGGGCGCCGGTGCGCAGCCCGCTCGCCAGCGCTCCCGTCAGGCCGGGGCCGGCCTGGATCACCAGTGGCACCCCGTCGAAGCGACGGCGCAGGGCGCCCGCGTCGGAGGCGCGGCAGAGCAATCCGGCGCCTGCGTCGACCGCGCGCGCTGCCGCCAGCACGTCGGTCAGGAATGCCTCCGCCAGGCGCGCCGCCAGCGGCGGCGGCAGGGGCGGCGTGAGCCGGGTCTTGGCTCGACCGGGCAACGGTGCCTTGGCGGCAACCAGGATGCTCGGACCGGCGTCGCCCCCCGACCGGGGGGCCGGCTCTACGCTCACCTGATGTTCCGCTCGACATCGCTGCCGGGCCGTGATTCGATCGCCTCCAGGAACGCTGCGGCGGCCGCCTCGAGCGGCGCGGTCTGGCGGCTGACGAGCCGGTCGAGGTCGGTCACACCGCGGTGCACGGTCGGGGCGAACGGATCCAGGAAGGCGCCCTCGGCCGTGATCGTCAGCTCCGGCAGCAGGTCCTCGGGCGGAGCGACGACACCCATCCGTTGGGTCGCCGCCCGGCCACGGCGGAGCACCGGACGCACCACGTGGTCGGAGTCGTCGATCCCCCAGCCGCGGTGCAGGTTGCAGAGCTCGGCCAGCTCGGATGCGGCCTGGTGCTCGACCGTCGTCGCGATCCGGACGCGGATGCCGGCGTCCAGGAGGCGGGGTACGGCGGTGCACACGCCCCGGAAGTTCCCGGGCCCCCGCAGCCGGTCGTTGACCGCCGGGTCGGCGGAGTCGAGCGAGATCTGCAGGGCGAAGCCGTCGGCGCCTGCCAGGGGCGCCAGCCGGCGGAGCAGCTGGTCGGTGACCAGGGTGCCGTTTGTCAGGACGACCGTGGGCATCAGGCCGGCGATCTCGGCCAGGGCGTCGGTCACCCCCGGCAGCATGAACACCTCGCCGCCGGTGACACCTACCCGGGCGAAGCCCAGCGAGACTGCCTCGCGTGCGGCGGCAACCATCGCATCGTTGCTGAGCGCCCGCCGGTGGCGGATGCGCGGGCTGCTCTCAGTCAGGCAGTAGGCGCAGCGCAGGTTGCAATGGTAGGTGGCGTACATCCACAGCCGGTCGCTCATGCGGCCGTCGGCGATCGCCCTGCCGACCTCGACCCGGACCTTGCGCGTGGGCATCGGAGCCAGCGTACACCGCGTGGTCCGGCGGTCCCGTGATGGCGCCCTCAGCCCGGGCTGCTACGGCGGCGGGCGGCGGCCAGCTCTTGCGGCGTGTTGACGTTCTCCAGCGAGTCGGGCCGGGGCAGGTCGGAGAGCGTCAGGATGCGCGTCCGGCCCTCACTCAGCAAGGCACCCAACCGCCGCTCGCCTCCCTCGAGCAGGCGCTCGGCGGCGCCGGCAAGCGCGGTCCGGTAGACGCCGGGCAGCGGCCGCACCCGCCCGCCGTCTGCGGTTGCGACCGCCTGGTCGCCCGGCTGCAGCGCTGCCGCCAGCGCCCGCAGCGGCGCCGGCTCCAGGAGCGGCACATCGACGGGGCAGACGAGCACCGCCGGGATGCCCG
>DASUHT010000105.1:0-6355 GCA_036273335.1 Gaiellales bacterium
GTCGCGGTCATCCGCTCCAGCACGTAGCGGTCGCCGACGTCGGTCACCTCGAGTCCTATCCCCGACTCTCGCATCAGCTTGTGAAAGCCCATGTTCGTCATCGAGGTGACGACCACCCGGTCCTCGTCGAGCAGCCCTCGCCGGTGCCGGTCGATCGCCAGCACCGCCACGATGGCGTCGCCGTTCACCGTCCGTCCGCGCGAGTCGACCGCGAGGCAGCGGTCGGCGTCGCCGTCGAAGGCGACGCCGCCGGGGAGCCCCCGCTCGCCGACCAGCCGGGCGACCGCGTCCAGGTGCGTCGAGCCGACGCCGTCGTTGATGTTGCGGCCGTCCGGGCTGACGCCGATGACCCGCGCATCCACTCCCAGGCGCGCCATCAGCGCCGGCGCGACGGCGTGCGCGGCGCCGTTTCCGCAGTCGACTGCGAGCGCGGCGCCGGCCGGGACGCCATCGCCGTAGGTCGCGGCCAGCCAATCGACGTAGGAACCGGCGGCGCCCTCCACCGTCTCGGCGCGGCCGTCACTCGCGTCGTTCTCGTCGCCTGCCAGCTCCTCGATCCGCCGCTCGTCGGCGTCGGTCAGCTTGCGGCCGTCGCCGCCGAGGAACTTGATGCCGTTGTCCTGGTAGGGGTTGTGCGAAGCGGAGATGACGGCCCCGAGCGCCGCCTGCGAGCCGCGCGAGAGCACGGCGACGCCGGGCGTCGGGATCACCCCCGCCGACTGCGCCCGGCCGCCGGCCGCGACGATGCCCTCGACGAGCGCCGCCTCGAGCCAGACGCCCGACTCGCGGGTATCGCGGCCGATCAGGACGCGACCGCCGGGGCCGGCAAAGCGAGCGCCGGCAGCTCCCAGGCGGCGGGCCAGCGATGCCGTCAGATCGGCACCGGCGACGCCCCGCACGCCGTCGGTTCCGAAGAGCTTGCGCGGTGCCGTCACGGGCATCTGAGACTGCGGCGCCGGACTAGCGCTTGGAGAACTGCGGCCGCTTGCGGGCCTTCTTGAGCCCGGCCTTCTTGCGCTCTACCTCGCGCGCGTCGCGGGTCAGGAAACCTTGCTTCTTGAGGTCGCCGCGAAGCTCGCCGTCGGCCTCCAGCAGCGCCCGCGAGATGCCGTGACGAAGCGCGCCGGCCTGCCCTGAGATGCCGCCGCCGTCGATCCGCGCCCGCACGTCGTAGGCGCTGTCGGTGCCCGTCAGGCGAAGCGGCGCCAGGGCGATCGCCTGCAGTGTCTGGCGCGGGAAGTAGTCGGCGACCGGCCGGCCGTTCACCGTCACGGTGCCGGCTCCGGGGACGAGAATCACCCGGGCGACCGAGCTCTTGCGCTTGCCGGTGCCGCGGTAGGCGACGACGGTTGCATCGGACTTCGGCACTAGCGTACGACCTCCATGGGAGCGGGGTTCTGGGCGCCGTGCGGGTGCTCCGGCCCGGCGTACACCTTGAGCTTGCCCAGCTGAACGGCGGCCAGCCGGTTCTTGGGGAGCATGCCGCGCACGGCTCGCCGCAGCACCTCCTCCGGACGCCGCTGCAGCTGCTCGGCCAGGGTGCGCTCGCGCAACCCGCCCGGATAGCCGCTGTGCCGGTAGTACACCTTCTGCTCCAGCTTCTTGCCGGTGACGCGAATCTTCTCGGCGTTCACCACGACCACGAAGTCACCGGTGTCCACGTGTGGCGTGTACTGCGGCTTTCCCTTGCCCCGCAGCACATCGGCGATGCGCGTCGCGAGCCGGCCCAGGGTCTGCGCCTCGGCGTCCACGACGTACCACTTCTGCTCGATCTCGCGCGGCTTTGCGGAGTAGGTCTTCACGGTGCTTTCGATCTTGGAGTGACGCGCCCGGGCGCGGCATGCATACGCACGCCGGTCGGCGTTCGCGAGCGCGAATCCTACCAGGAGCCCAGCGGTGGCGGCGTTATACCGGGGTCTGACCCCGCTGGAACGGTGCGCTACGGTTCGGACATGCGAGAGGTTCTCCAGCCGCTGCAGTCGCTGATCGACTCCGGCCGGCCGGCGGCCGTCGCCACCGTCGTCAACACCCGGCGCTCGGCCCCGCGGCCACTTGGCTCACGCCTGGTCGTCTCCGACACCGGCGACATGTTCGGTTCGGTCTCCGGTGGCTGCGTTGAATCCGATGTCGCGCTGCAGGCTGCCGAGGTGATCGCAAGCGGCGAGCCGCGGCTGATCTCCTACGGGATCTCCGACGACGACGCCTTCGACGTCGGGCTGCCCTGCGGCGGCGAGATCGAGGTCTTCGTCGCGCCGGCGGACGCCGAGGAGGTGCGCCGGGTCTCGGAGGCGCTGGCCGCGGGCGACCGCCTGGCGGTGACGACCGTCCTCTCCGGCCCGCAGGCCGGGCACAAGGAGTACGCGACCGGCGAGGCGCACTCGCACGCGGTGCGCACCGACGAGGCGACGTTCACCGAGAACTACGCGCCGGCGCCGGTGCTGATGGTGTTCGGGGCGGTGGATACGGCGCAGGAGCTGTGCCGGATCGCCAGGCAGGTCGGATTCCGGACGATCGTGTCCGACGCCCGTGCCAAGTTCGCCACGCCGCAGCGACTCCCCGACGCCGACGAGATCGTCGTCGGCTGGCCGGCGGTCGCCTACGAGCTGCACCCCGCCGACGACGCGACCTACGTCGTCACGCTGACCCACGATGCCCGCTTCGACGAGCCGGCGCTGGGGCCGGCGCTTCGCTCGCCGGCGCCGTACATCGGCGCACTGGGCAGCCGGCGCGCGCAGCAGAGCCGCCGCCGCCGGCTTCTCAACGCGGGCTACACCGAGGACGACATCGCCCGCATCTCGGGGCCACTCGGCCTCGACATCGGTGCCGCGACGCCGGCCGAGACGGCGATCTCGGTGATGGCCGAGGTGCTCGCCGTGCGCAGCGGCCGTGAGGGCGGCCGGCTCTCCGCCGGCAGCGGCAGCATCCATTCCGAGCCGGTTCCCGGCTGAGCGCGGCATCCCCCGGCCGAGGGGGATCGACACACCCGCCACGAGCCGATACATGACCCATGCGGCGACCCCTCGCGACGCTCTGCCTGCTTGCACTGGCTCTGGCCGGCTCGGCATCATCCACCGCGCTCGCCGGCGCGCTGGACTGCACGGTCTCGACCACGGCGCTCCGCTACCGGCCGAGCGTCGTCTACACCTGCCCGGCGGCGGTCGCCACTGCGACCGCCACGGTGGTGCGGACGTCGCCGTCCCAGACGGTCCCCTCCACGGTGACCGTGAACGGCGACCAGGTGGTGGTCGACATCGGCGCCACGCTCGCCTCGGCCGGCCACTACAAGATCACCCCGGCGATCGACGACGGGGCGCAGTACACGACCCCGAGCTCGTGGACGACCCGTGCGGCGCCGTCGCACGCCAACGTCAGGGTCCTCTACTTCACGGCGATGGCGGCCGACGCCCGGCGCGACATGCTGCAGCGGGTGGACGCCGCGAACATCGTCGCGGTGCCCCACGACTCCGACGTGATCGACGCCTCCAGCGGCTCGATGACCGTCGCCCAGATCGAGTCCCGGATGAAGAAGCACCAGGTCGTGCTGGTCGTCGGCGGCGACGCCAGCTACGCGTTCCCGGTAAACCTGGGCAAGGCGCTGGCATGGTTCCAGTCGCACGGGCACGGCGTTGTCACCGCCGGCCAGACCCACTGGAGCCAGGACCTGCCGGTGTGGAGCTACGGCTCGGCGGTCGGCGCCGGCACCGCCTGGGACAAGAACTGGGCGATGTACCCGGACGGCCCGCTGATCGAGTCCGACCGCATCGAGGGCGGCCAGATCCAGTCCTCGACCATCAAGAAGCAGTTCATCACCGCCGGGCTCAAGTCGTTCACGGTGATCGGCCCCTCGACCGGCGAGGTGCTGCCCCGGTTCGGCGCCGACCTGCTGGCCAACTTCAAGCTGGACGGCGTCCCCGGCAACCGCTTTGACAGCTTCCACCAGGCGTTCCTGGCCGCCCGCCAGCTCAGCGCGACGCGAACCGTCGACCTCGGCTACCGGCCGTGGTCGTCGGCGATCGCGGGCGGCGGGTTCAATCCCGCCGTCAGCCCCGGCGGGCACCTGCTGGCCCGCGCGCTCCTGTGGGCGGCAAACAGGATTCCGCCCGCCAACACGCACTTCACCCTGAAGCCGCGCAGCCCGGCGAGCTATGCCCAGGTGCCCTTCCGGGTGGCCGCCACCGACCCTGACCCGGACAAGCTCGGCCTGCGCTACCGCTACCGGCTGGGGAGCGGCGCCTGGCACTGGGCGATGGCGAACATGTTCGAGTTCTTCGGCATGTCGAACGGCAGGCACACCGTCTCGGTGTACGCGGTCGACTCGGCCGGAAACCGCGATCCGCACACCGCCCGCTACACCTTCACGATCAGGGGCAACCCGGGCTGACGCCGGCGCCGGCCGGGGTTCGTCCGCAGTCGTCGTCTATCATCGTCGGCGCTGATGCGCAGGACGATATTCCCGCTGGCGGCGGCTCTGGGCCTGGCGCTGTCCGCCTCGCCGACCGCTGCCGGCCCGGCGATGGCGGCCAGTGCTCGTCCCCTCGTCCGCATCCCCGGGAGCGCCGTCCCGGCTGCGTCCCACGCTGCCCGGGTCGCGCCCACGGCACCGGCTGCGCCGGTCGACGCGGTGGTCTACCTGCGTCCCCGAAACCCCGGCCTGCTGCACCGGGTGGCTGCTGCTCGAAGCGCCGCTCCCGGGCTGACGCTCGGCCAGATCCGGGCGCTCTTCATCCCCCGCCCGGCCACGGTCGCGCGGGTCACGAGCTACCTCGAGGCACAGGGCCTGCGGGTCACCGGCCGAAGCCTGCTGGCGCTCCAGGTGACGGGAACCGCGTCCAGCCAGGAGCGGGCGTTCGGCACCGGCCTGGCGCAGTTCCAGGCGAGCGACGGCGGCCGCTTCCGCGCCCCCACCGGCGCCATCCGACTGCCCGCCGGCATCGCCTCCCTGGTGCAGTCGGTGAGCGGGCTCGATACGGCGCTTCGGCTGCAGCCGGCGACGGGCCAGGCGTCGGGCGCCCGTCCGGACACGGTGACGTCGACCTGCAAGGGGCCGGCCAACAAGCGAAATAACTTCTTCCCGGGGGCCTACCTGCCCGCAGACCTTGGGAGCGCCAACGGCTACGACCACAACGCCCTCATCAACGGCGGCGCCGGCGGGCAGAGCCAGACGATCGGGCTGGTCGAGTTCTCCAACTACAAGAAGGCCGATATCCAGAAGTTCGATACCTGCTTCCCGGCCATCGAGCCGACGGTGACCAACACGCTGATCGGCGGCGGGACGTCCAGCCGCTCCGGCGCCGATGAGGTGCAGCTGGACATCGAGGTCGCCCAGGCGGCCGCGCCGGCGTCGGCGACGAACGTGTACATCGCCCCCAACAACGTCTCTCAGATCCTGCCCATGCTGGGGCGGATCGTGACCGACCACCCAAACGTCGTCTCCGACTCCTGGGGTCTCTGCGAGCCGGTCCTCGCGGCGTCCTTCCTGAAGTCCGAGAACACCGCCCTGGAGCTCGTCGCGGCGGCCGGGATCTCGTTCTACGTGGCCAGCGGCGACAACGGCTCGTCCGACTGCGGAGTCGGCAACGGGCTGTGGGTCGGCGACCCGTCCTCGCAGCCGTTCGCGACCGCAGTCGGCGGGACGACGCTGCACTCGGTCAATGTCCCGCGCAGCTCCTCGACCGAGACCGGCTGGAAGGGCAGTGGCGGCGGCGTCTCCGAATACTGGCCGATGCCGCAGTGGCAGCAGCCCGTGATCCCGTCGCAGGTGAACAATGACGGCAGCAAGTGCGGCGACTTCGCCGATCGTTGCCGCGAGTCGCCGGACATCGCCCTCGACGCCAACCCGAACACCGGCTACATGTACTACTGCACGGTCAGCCCCGCGGTCTGCGGCAGCCCGGTCGGCTGGCTCGCCATCGGCGGCACGTCGGCGGCGGCGCCGCTGATGGCCGGGATCACCGCCGACGCGAACACCTCCGCCGGCGTCGACCTGGGATTCGCCAGCCCCTTCCTCTACTCGCAGATCGGGTCGAACGTCTTCCACGACATCAAGACCGGGTCAAACAACCTGACCGGCGGCGGGAAGTACACGGCAGCGCCCGGCTACGACATGGTCACCGGTCTCGGCTCGGTGGACGCCCAGAACCTGGCGACCGCGCTGCATGCGCAGGGGCCGGTGCCCGTGACCGCGCCTCGCACCACCACCCTGACCGCCCCTGCCCCGGCACCCGGGATCTCGATCAAGTACGGCACGCTCGTCCGGTTCAACGGAACCCTCACCGACACCGGAGGCCCGCTGGGCGACGCGCTGGTCATCATCCAGCTCTCGAGCGGGTTCGAGTTCGGCGGCACCACCGACACC
>DASUHT010000106.1:0-10915 GCA_036273335.1 Gaiellales bacterium
GGCCGGCCGCCTGGAGTTCGCTGAGCGAGGCCACGCGGACGAGTCGGTCGGGGGCCGCGGTCTGCATGCGCGCACCGTACAACCTCAACCTTGGTTGAAGTCAAGACTGTGCGGTAGCGTTGCCTCCGATGAAGGTCTTCATCTCGACTGACATCGAGGGCGCGGCCGGCATCGTCGACTGGCAGCAGGTCGTCGGCCCCGGCGCCGAGTACGAGACCGGCCGCAAGCTGCTGCTGGACGAGACGAACGCCGCCATCGACGGGGCGGCAGCGGCCGGGGCCGACGAGATCCTGGTCAACGACGCGCACTGGACGATGCAGAACATGCCGCCGGCGGCGCTTCACCATCACGCCTCGTATCTGTCCGGCAAGCACAAGCCGCTGTACATGATGGAGGGGCTCGACGGCAGCTTCGACGCGGTGCTCCTCGTCGCCTATCACGGCGCCATCAGCGCCGAGCGGGCGGTGCTCTCGCACACCTACAACCCCTCCGCGATCTGGGAGGCAAAGCTGAACGGCAGGCAGGTCGGCGAGAGCGCGCTGAATGCCCTGGTCGCCCTGCATCACCGGGTGCCGGTGGCGCTGATCACCGGCGACCAGGCGACCTGCGACGAGGCGGCGCCGTTCATGCCGGGCATCGAGGGCGTGGTGGTCAAGCGGTCGATCACCCGCTTCGCGGCCGAGAGCGTCCACCCCGAGCGGAGCTGCCAGATGATCCGGGCGGGCGCCCAGGCGGCGGTAGAGCGGGCGGCCCGGCTGACGCTGCCGGCGATCGACCTGCCGGCCACCATCGAGCTGACCTTCCTGACCAGCGACATGGCCGACATGGCGACCTGGGTCCGCGGCGTCGAGCGGGCCGGCGTGCGCACGGTCACGATCAGCGACGACGAGCCACTGCGGCTCTACCGCTCGTTCGTCACGGTGGTCGCCCTGACCCGATCGATCGTGGAGGGGGCATGAGCCGGATCGCCGTCGTCACCGGCGCCCGGGGCGGCATCGGCTCGGCGGTCGTCGCGCGGCTGGAGAAGGACGGCTACGTGGTCATCGGCGCCGACCTGGCCGACCCCGACCACCCCTGCGACGTCTCCCGGCAGTCGGACGTGCGCGGCTTGCGCGACCGTGTGCGCACCGACCACGGCCGCGCCTCCCTGCTCGTCAACGTGGCCGGCGTCTTCTTCGAGCACCGGGTCCCCGACCTGGCGGAGGACGACTGGGACCGGCTGATCGACGTCAACCTGAAGGGCACGTTCCTGACCTGCAAGGCCTTCCTGCCGGACATGATCAGCGCCCGGCAGGGCTGCATCGTGAACATCGCCTCGACGGCCGGCCTGCGCGGCGGCCACACGCGGGCCGCCTACTGCGCCGCCAAGGCCGGCGTGGTCAACCTGACCCGCAGCCTGGCGATCGACCACGGCGGAGACGGGGTGCGCATCAACTGCGTCTGCCCCGGCCTCATCGACACCGTGATGGCGGACTGGATCACCAGCCGGCCGGCGGCGCTCCGGGAGTTCGAGGAATCGACCCCGGGTCGCCGCATCGGCGCGCCCGAGGACATCGCCGCCGCTGTCTCCTACCTGGCCTCGGACGACGCCTCCTACATGCACGGGTCGGTGGTCGTCGTGGACGGCGGCGTGACGGCCTGACTCGACTAGCGGGGCTTCCAAGGAAGTGCCTCGCGAACGGTGCCTGGCACCGTGTAGTCAGCCGGGACCGAATACCAGGTGCCAGGCACCTTTTATTCAGAGGGCGTAGATCCGCTCCGCGTTCTCGTGCAGGATGCGGGCGGCCACCGCCATCGCATCGGCCTGCGAGAGGCAGTCATCATCGACGAGCTCGCCGAGCGTGGCGCCGATCGCCGCCCGCCCGCGGACCGCGCCCAGCCCGTGCTGCTCGGGGATGCCGACGGCGTCCGAGCTGTAGAGGACGCGCGACGAGGGCGCCGCCCCCAACGCGTGGCGGGTGACCGCGCGCAGCTCGGGCGCGGTCAGGAACGGGATGGCATACGACACGTCGAGGTAGGCGTTGGCGTAGGTGGTGGCCAGCACCGCCGCCTTGCGGGTGTACGGGTAGGCGCCGTGCAGGATCACCACCGGGACGGTCGGGAAGGCGCGCAGGAGCGACGTCAGGTGCAGCGGATCGGCCAGCCCCATGTTCAGGTCGGCGTCCCCGTAGCCGGCGTGAAACTGCACCGGCAGCTCCTGGTCGGCGGCGGCCTCCATGGTGCGCAGGACGATGTGGTCGACCAGCGGCTTGGCGGCCACGCGGTCGCTGCCCGACTCCCGCATCGCCTCCAGAGCCGCGGTCACGCTGGCAGAGGTCGGCCGCTCGATCGCCAGTCCCGTGCGGTAGGCGGCAACGCTCTTGAACCCGCAGACGCCGCGGGCGCGGGCGGAGGCGAGGTGGGCGTCCAGGGCGTCGTCGAACCCGGCTCGATCGCCGGTCTCGAGCACCAGCCGGCCGGCCACGGTCTCCACCCGCTCCACCCAGCCGACGGCGAAGCCTCCTCGGTGGGCTGCCGTCTCGCGGTCGCAGGTCTCGGCCGGGTCGGGGTAGCCGTCGTCGATCAGCAGCCGGGCGATGTTCGCCGAGCGCAGGAACGTCCGGTCGAGCTCCTCCTGCGAGCGGGCGGCCCGGGCCTCCAGCACCGCCTGCTCGGACGGCTCACAGCCGAGCGCGCCGGCGATCTGGCGGAGCGCCCACAGGTAGTGGACGGCGGTCGCCGTGTGATCGGCCGGGAACGGCTCGCCGGCGCACTCGGAGAAGCGGTGGCGGTAGACGGCGGCGGTCAGCGGCGCCGTGTCGGTGAGCAGGCCGTGGCAGTGGTTGTCGACGATCGGGACGGCGGACAGGTCGAGCGGCGGCATCAGAACGTGTACCGGTAGCCGGCGGCGATCTCCTCCGGCTCGGCGGCCGCGTAGTACGCAGCCTCGGAGCGCTTGAGCGCCAGGTAGGTGGAGAGCATCTGCGGCCCCATCGCCTCCGCCAGCACCGCGTCGGCGGCGAGCGCCTCCAGCACCTCGGGCAGGCTCAGGGGCAGCGACGGCGGCGGATCGGCGAGCTTGGCCGGGTTTACCGCCAGCGGTGGCGGCGGCGGCAGCTCGCGGTCGAGCCCGTCCATGCCGGCCGCGAGCGCGGCGCCCAGTGCCAGGTGCGGGTTGCAGCTCGAGTCGACGGCTTTCAGCTCGATGTTGACCGTGCCCGCCTCGCGGTCCCAGTAGGGCGAGGCGACGCGCACCGGCGCCTCGCGGTTGTCGAAGCCCCAGCAGCTGAAGGCGCCCGACCAGGAGTCCGGCTGCAGGCGCTGGTAGGAGTTGACGCTGGGACAGCTGATCCCCATCAGCGCCGGCAGGTGCTCCAGCAGCCCGGCCACGAACCAGCGGCCCTGCCGGCTCAGCGAGCCCTCGGCGGTGGGGTCATGAAAGAGGTTCCGGTCGTCCTGCCAGAGCGACAGGTGGAGGTGGGCGCCGCTTCCGATCTGGTCGAGGAACGGCTTCGGCGCGAAGCTTGCCCGAAGGCCGTGGGCGAGGGCGACGCCGCGGGCGGTGTCGCGAACCGTGATCTGGGTGTCGGCGGCGCGCAGCGGATCGGACGGGGCGACCGACAGCTCCTGCTGGGCGGCGCCGTACTCGTTCAGCAGCCCCTCGACTGCGACGCCCCGCGCCTCCAGCGCGCGCAGCGTCTCGAGCATCACCGGATGGTGCTCGTCGAGGCCGATCGAGCTGTACACCGGCCGCCGCGGCAGGCAAGCGATGCCGCCGTCCTCGGTGGGGCGGCCCAGGTAGTACTCGAGCTCGAAGGTCGCGAGCACGCTGATCCCTCGCTCGCCGGCCGCCGCCGCTTGGCGCTTCAGGAACGAGCGGGCGCAGGCGAACCAGGGCTCGCGGTCCTGCCGGACCAGGTCGCAGATCACCGACGCCGCCCCGGGCGCCCAGGGAAGCTCCGAGTAGGTGGCCGGGTCGGGCACCAGCCGCACCTCGCCGACGGGGGGCATCTCGGGGATGTCGATCAGCTCGTCGCGCACGTTCAGCGCCGTCTGGGCGAGCGTGCTGCCGATCCCTTCCCGTAGCTTTCGCTCGAGCATGGAGGCGGCGATCGCCTTGGCATGCACGATGCCCGAGTAGTCGCAGAAGAGGAAGCGGACGACGCTCGTCCCCGCCTCCTCGGCCCGTGTCGGAAGGGATTCCGGCATGGCGGCGATCCTGTCACACTCGGCCTGGGGCGTCATGGTACGTTGCGCCGAATGGACGCCGGGGCAGGGTCAGTGGAGGGGCACGTCGAGGTGACCGGCGGCCGCGTCTGGTTCCGGCGCATGGGCGTCGACCGGCCGGGGACGCCGCTCCTTCTCCTGCACGGCGGCCCGGGCGCCGCCAGCTACTACATCGAGCCGCTGGCCGAGCGGCTGGCGGCCGGCAGGCCGACCGTCGTCTACGACCAGCTTGGCTGCGGGCGCTCGGAGCGGCCCGACGACACCTCGCTGTGGACCGTCGACCGGTCGGTCGAGGAGCTCGACCAGGTGCGCGAGGCGCTGGGACTGGGCACCTGCCATCTGTTCGGACAGTCGTGGGGCGGCTGGCTGGCGATCGAGTACATGGCCCGCGGCCCGAGCGGCATCGAAAAGCTGATCCTGGCCAGCACGTCGGCCAGCATCCCGCAGTTCGTGGCCGAGGCGCGGCGACTGATCGAGGCGCTTCCGGAGCCGCATGCGCGGGTGCTCGTGGAGGGTGGCGAGAAGGGGGAGTACGACACGCCCGAGTACCAGGCGGCGGTCCACGAGTTCTACATCCGCCACCTCTGCCGGGCCGACCCGTGGCCGGAGGCGCTCGTCCGAAGTGGGAACGAGATGGACGGGAACGCGGTCTATCTGACCATGAACGGGCCGACCGAGTTCGACGTGATCGGGCGCCTGCGGACCTGGGACCGCACCGCCGACCTGGGGCGGATCGGGGTGCCGACGCTGGTCACCTGCGGAGCCTACGACGAGATCACACCGGCCTGCTCGCGCACCATCGCGGACGGCATCGCCGGAGCGCAGCTTCGCATCTTCGAGCAGAGCGCTCACATCGCGCACCTCGAGGAACCGGAGGCATACGCCGAGACGGTCGAGGGGTTCCTGGCCGGGTGAGCGCGCTGGTGCGAGAGGTGGCGCGCGGGGATGGGACGCTCGCGGATCTGGAGATCCCATACTTCGAGGCGCAGGGGGCGCGGTCCGGCCCGCGCCTCTGCCTGCTGGCCGGCGTCCACGGCTGCGAGTACTCGTCGATCGCGGCGGTCGTCCGCTTCATGCGCGGCCTCGACACCGAACAGCTGGCCGGGTCGGTCGTGGCGGTACCTGTGGTGAACCCGGAGTCGTTCCGCGGCCGCACGCCGTTCGTCTCGCCGGCCGACGGGAAGAACCTGAACCGCTGCTTCCCCGGCGACCCGCAGGGGACGTTCTCGGATGTGCTGGCCGACCTCGTGTTCCGCCGCTTCGTCGAGGGCAGCGACGCGCTGCTCGACCTGCACGGGGGCGACATGGTGGAGGCCCTGGAGCCGTTTGCGCTCTACGACGCGTCCCCGGTGGAGGAGCGTTCCCTGGAGATCGCCCGCGCCTTCGGCCTGCCCTGGATCGTCCGCGCAGAGGCTTCGGAGTCGCCGGTCGCCGGCACCACCAGCGGCGCCGCGGCGGCGCTCGGCATCCCCGCCGTGATCGCCGAGGTCGGGGGCTGCGGGCTGCTCGAGCAGCACGCGGTCGAGGCCCACATGCGGGGCATCGCCCGAGTTCTCGACCGGCTCGGGATGATGGAGTCGAGTCCCTCCGCCGACGGGCCGCAGTACTCGGTCGACCGCTTCGTCTGGCGCCGCTCGGTGCACGAGGGGTGGTGGGAACCGGCCGCCGGGGCGGGGGCGCTGGTCGCCCGCGGCGAGCTTTTGGGCACCGTCTCGAACCTGCACGGCGAGGAGCTGGAGCGGATCGAGAGCCCGGAGGAGGGCGTGCTCCTGTTCGTCACCTCGAGCCCCGCGGTGGCCGCCGACGGGCTACTCCTCGGGCTCGGCGCTGGCATCTCTCCACTTGGGTGACTAAATGGTGCCTGGCACCATTTAGTCCCCCCAGCCGTTCTCGAGCAGGTCGCGCACCTCCTCGACTCCTGCCCGCCACATCTCCAGCACAGCCTCGTCCGGGAGTTGGTAGGGGCCGCCGTAGGACCCGTCGCCGAGCAGCTCGCGGACGCCGGCCGGATCGGCGACGGCGAGGCTCCCGAGGTCGACCAGCGGCTTCTCGGCCGCCGGCACCTCGACCCCGTCGAGCCGCGTCCAGGGCAGGTTCTCCATCCACGACGCGTGCGCCGGCGGGGCGCCGGTGCGAGCGACCGCAGCCGCCGTCCGGGGGCCGCGCCACCAATCGTGGAAGCGCACCCGGCAGCCCGGCAGGGCGGCCATCCACTCCGCCGCCGCGCCGCCCGCGGGGGAGTTGCCGCCATGGCCGTTGACGAGCAGAATGCGCCGGAAGCCCTGGCCGGCCAGCGAACCGACGATGTCGCCGAGGTAGGCGATGTAGGTGGCCAGGGTGACCGTCGGGCTGCCCGGGTAGGCGGCGAAGTACGGCGTCACGCCCACCGGCAGGGCCGGCATGACCGGCACGCCGAGCGGCTCCGCCGCCGCCAGCGAGACGCGTTCGGAGAGGATCGCATCTACGCCCAGCGACAGGTACGCGTGCTGCTCGGTCGAGCCCAGCGGGACGACGATCCGGTCGTCCGTCTCCAGGTACTGCTCGACCATCATCCAGTTCATGTCGTGGAGCCTCATGGCGTCGCCTCCTCGAACGCCCGGGCTGCTCGGAGCAGCGCCGCGTCGTGTCCTCGTGCAGCCGTCAGCTGGAGCCCGACCGGCATCCCGCCGGCGAGTCCGCAGGGGGTGGAGAGGGCGGGTACGCCGGCCAGGTTGGCCGGGCCGGTGAACCGCCCCTCGATGGAGCCCTCGGGGGTGCCGAAGGGCGGGTCCTCGGGCGGCGCGACGAAGCACGCCGTCGGCCCCGCGAGCAGGTCGACCTCCGTGAAGGCCCGGTCGTAGGCCTCGGCGACCCGCGCCATCGCGGCGCGGGCGTCGCGGTAGGCGGTGTCGTCGATTCCGGCGCCGAGCTCGAGAAGCGCCCGCGTGCCCGGGCCGTACAGGCCGGCACTGGCGGCGAACCAATCCCGGTGGCGGTCGTATGCCTCGCGGACGACCACCGTGCCCAGGGTGTCGTCGGCGATCGCAAGCTCCGGGATGTCGATCGGCCGGACCTCGAGCCCGAGCCGATGCAGGCGCTCGATCCCGTCCAGCACGCGGGCGCGGACGGCCGGGTCGAGGTCGGGATCTTCCAGCTCGCGGTCGAGCACTCCAAGCCGTGGCGAAGGCCGGCCGGAAACGGACGGGACATCCGCCATGACCGCCAGCAGCCGGGCCGCCTGGGCGGCGGTGCGGGTGAGCGTGCCGACGTGATCGCAGCTCGGCGAGAGCGGGTTCGTGCCGGCGACCGGGACAAGGCCGTAGGTCGGCTTCATGCCGACGATCCCGCAGTACGACGCAGGGATCCGGATCGACCCACCGGAATCGGTGCCGATGGCGAGGTCGCAGACGCCGGCGGCGACGAGCGCCGCCGAGCCACCGCTCGATCCGCCCGAGGTGCGCTCGGGGTCGTGCGGGTTCCGGGTCATGCCGAATGCGGGCGACACGCTGCCGGCTGCGTGCTCGAGGAGGTTCGTCTTGCAGAAGAGCTCGGCTCCCGCACGGCGCAGCCGGGCCACCACCTCGGCGTCCTTCGCCGCCGGCTCGGCGTCCCCGACCAGCGAGGCGTTGGTCGTGACGATGCCAGCCATGTCGATGTTGTCCTTGATCGCGACCGGTTCGCCGCGGAGCGGCCCGTCCGCCGCCCGCTCGGGCGCGCCGATCGCCGTGATGACCGCGTTCAGCGGCGGCCCCAGCCGCTCCAGCCGCTCGTGGGCGGCCAGCAGCTCGAGGTTCTCGATGCGGCAGGTGCGCCGGCCCTCCTCGATCGCGTGCACCAGCTCGCCGAGCCGCTGCACGAGCGGCCCCGGCACGTGCTCGAGCAGGTTGTCGACCTCGGTGCGGCGATGACGGACGGCGAGGTCGCGATAGACGCCGGTGTGGGTCTTTGCCGAGCGCCGGTTGAACTCGACCATGCGCTGGATCGAGCCGTCCAGGTCGGCCGGGTCGAATCCGTCGAACGCCTCGACCGGCACCGGCGCCACCTCGAGCACCTCGCCGGCGAGCGCTCGCAGGAGCGGGTGGAACCGCCGGTCGGAGAGGACGTCGGCGATCGCCAGATCGGTGATCGCGGTGGCGAAGAGCATGGCGCCGTAGGCCTCCTTGGCCCACAGGCAGCCGGTCACGTTCGTGGTCTCGACTGCCCCCTGGATGTCCGCCACCAGGGCGGACACGCGGTCGCTGGGCCGGCCGTTCAGCTCGCCGATTCGCACCGCCCCGCTGCCGCCCAGGAGGATCCGCCCCGGGGCGACCACGTCGGCGCCGAAGTTGACCAGGCCGCAGACCACCCGTGGCCGACCCAGCCGCTCACAGAGGAGCGGTGCATTGATGCCGTTCTGCAATGAGAGGACGTAGCCATCGGCGGCCAGGGGCCCGGCGATCAGGTCGGCGGCCGCCGCCGTGTGGTGCGTTTTCACCGCCAGGATCACGCGCCCGATCGTGCCGGGCAGCCGGTCCGGCGTCACCGCTCGGGCCGGCACCCGGATCTCCTCCACCGGCCCCTCCACGATCAGCCCGTCGCGGTTGACCGCCGCGACGTGCTCGGCATCGGCGTCGCAGAGCAGCACGTCCCGGCCGTCGCGGAGCAGGCGGGCGGCCACGGTGCCGCCGATGGCGCCGGCACCGACGACGACGTAGCTCACGGCTCCGGATGCGGCGTCGGCCGGGCGCTGCGGCTGTCGATCCGCTCGAACAGGTCGGCCAGGAGCGTGCCCGTGGAGATGATGTGCTCGTGCATCAGCGCCGACGCGCCGGCCGGGCTGCGCGCCCGCAGCGCCTCGACGATCACATGGTGCTGGCGCAGGTTGAGGTCGTGGATGCCCTCGACCTCGGGCGAGAAGACCAGCGTCGGCAGTGTCCGGTAGACCCGGCGGACACTGCGTGCCGTCCGCCGCAGGAGCGGCATCCCGCAGTGGTCGACGATCAGATCGTGGAAGCGGTCGTTGCCCGCGACCCACTCGCTCGACAGCTGCCGCCGCTCGGCGTCGGGCACCTCCTGGCTGCGCAGACGCACCGTGATCGCGGCGTAGCGGCGCTCCACCGCGGCGAGCTCGTCCAGCTCGGCGTCGGTCATCCGCGTCGCCGCCAGCTCGGCGGCGGTTGCCTCCAGCGCCGCCCGGACGAGCACCGAGTCCCACAGGTCGTCGCGGGACGGGCCGCGCACCAGGACGCCGCGGTTGGGGCGGAAGGTGACCAGGCCGAGTGCGTCAAGCCGGCGCAGAGCCTCGCGGATCGGCGTGCGGCTGACGCCGAAGTCGGCGGCCAGCTGCTCCTGGCGCAGCAGGGTGCCCGGGCCGAGCGTGCCGAGCAGAATCCGCTCCTCGATCGCGGCCGCGATATCGTCAGCCTTGGTGGTGTCGCCGGAGGGCTCCGGGACGAGCGTGATAGGTGTTGTGGGCTCTGACACCGTCTCGGATCCAGAACTCGCCGGGCACCCGGTTACCGCCCGGAGAACCTGATACTATCGGATCCGAGATGGCCCCCGGCTGGGTGAAATGCCGGACGCCACGAACCGCCTGCCAGGGAACAAGGAGCGTGAGATGACGACCCCAGCCGCGTCGTTCGCAGTCCGACCATCTGCAAGGGGCCTCAGGCGGTGCGCCGCAGCTGCGGTGGTGCTGGCGGCGGTCGCCCTGGCGGCCGCCTGCGGCGGGTCCAGCAGCAGCAGCGGGAGCTCCGGTGCGACCGCGGCGGCGGGGACGCCGGTGCACGGCGGCAACCTGGTCATCGCGCGCGTCGCCGACTCGCAGTCGATGAACGCGACCACGGTCTTCGACAACGAGTCGATCTGGGTGTTCGAGCAGATCTTCCAGATGCTCTACACGGTCTCGCCGAACGGCAAGACGGTGGTGCCGCAGCTGGCGACGAGCTACACGCTGTCCAAGGACAAGAAGACGTACACCTTCACGCTGCGCAAGGGCGTCAAGTTCTCGACCGGCCAGCCGATGACCTCGGCCGACGTCGTCTTCTCGATCGACCAGGCACGCAAGGCGTCGCAGGGCTGGGGCTACATCGACGGCGCCATCAAGGACGTCAAGGCGGACGGGCCGGACAAGGTCATCATCACCACCAAGTACCCGTGGGCGCCGCTGGTGGCCGACATCGCCCTCTTCGCCAACGGCATCGTGCCCAAGAACTACGGCGGCGAGAGCGAGACCTCGTTCTATACGCATCCGGTCGGCACCGGTCCTTTCAAGTGGGGCTACTGGCACAAGGGCGCGGCGCTGAAGCTGGTCAAGAACCCGCACTACTGGGAGAAGGGCAAGCCGTACCTCGACAGCGTCACCTGGACGGCCGTCGGCAACGACAACACCCGCCAGCTGCAGCTGGAGGGCGGCCAGGCCCAGATCGACGAGTTCCCGCCGTTCTCGACGGCGAGCTCGCTGAAGACCACGCCGGGCGTCACCCTCAACGTCTTCCCGTCCACCCGCACCGACTACATGATGATGAACGAGCGCTACGCGCCGCTGGCCGACGTGCACGTGCGGCGGGCGATCTCCTACGCCATCGACCGCCAGGCGCTGGTCAAGGCCGTGCTCTTCAACCAGGGCAAGCCGGCGAACTCGTTCATGCCGCCTCAGGTGCCCTACTACGACCCCAACTCGCCGGGCATCCAGTACAACCTGGCGAAGGCCAAACAGGAGATGGCGCAGTCGAAGTACCCGCACGGCTTC
>DASUHT010000107.1:0-45771 GCA_036273335.1 Gaiellales bacterium
GGAGCTTGACTGCGAGACCAACAAGTCGAGCAGGTACGAAAGTAGGTCTTAGTGATCCGGCGGTAGAGAGTGGAATTGCCGTCGCTCAACGGATAAAAGGTACTCCGGGGATAACAGGCTGATCGCTTCCAAGAGTCCACATCGACGAAGCGGTTTGGCACCTCGATGTCGGCTCGTCGCATCCTGGGGCTGAAGTCGGTCCCAAGGGTTGGGCTGTTCGCCCATTAAAGCGGCACGCGAGCTGGGTTCAGAACGTCGTGAGACAGTTCGGTCCCTATCTGCTGTGCGCGTTGGAGAGTTGAACGGAGTCGGCCCTAGTACGAGAGGACCGGGTTGAACAGACCTCTGGTGTATCAGTTGTCCTGCCAAGGGCACTGCTGGTTAGCTACGTCTGGATGGGATAACCGCTGAAAGCATCTAAGCGGGAAGCCCACCGTGAGATGAGCTCTCCCATCCCCTTGAGGGAGTAAGGATCCTGGCAGACCACCAGGTTGATAGGCTGGATGTGCAAGCGTAGCAATGCGCTCAGCAGACCAGTACTAATCGTCCGAGGACTTGATTTAGTAGAGAACGCTGGAAGCCGCTCTGGAGTTTTGAAGGTGTGCGGCGGGCATCCGCCGGCCACCCGATTTTTCACAGTTTCCGGTGGTCATAGCGAGGGGGATACACCTCTTCCCATTCCGAACAGAGAAGTTAAGCCCCTCCGCGCCGATGGTACTTGGTGCTCAAGCGCCTGGGAGAGTAGGTCGCTGCCGGGATATCTGCCGGGCCGTCCGCATGGGCGGCCCGTCGCAGTTAACGGCCGCGCCCGTCTAGCCGTCGCCGAGATCGTCGTCCATCAGGCCGCGGGGCGGCCAGTGGTCGTCCTGGGCGTCGCAGCGGCTCGTGCAGTGGAGCGAGGCGACATTCTGCAGCGGCACCAGGATGTGGCCGTTCAGCTCGATGTGAGGCACGTCCTCCACCAGGCAGTAGGCCGTCAACATTCCGTCCTGGTACTCGCCGCCGAAGAGGGCGAGCTCGACCGGTTCGCCCTTGTAGCGTGAGGTGTAGTCCTCCACCAGCCGAACCTTAGATGATCGCGGTCAGCTCCGGGACGAGGTGGCCCTCGTCGTTCACCGAGACGACCCGCCGTTCGCCCGCGCGTGACTCGATGACGCTCAGGCTGCAGTTGCGGCCGGTGGCGAGCAGGCGGCGCCGGCCCGCGTCCAGACCGAGCACCGATCCGATGACGGCGCGGATGCTTCCGCCGTGCGCGACCAGGACGATCGTCTGGCCGCCGTCGCGGTCGAGCAGCTCGTCGAGGGCGGCCTGGCAGCGCTCCTGCAGCTGGTCGAAGGTCTCACCGCCGGGATAGCCCGCGTTCGTCCCATGTTCCCACTCCTGGTACGCGCGGGGATACCGCTCGGCCACCTCGGCGCGAGTGAGGCTCGACCACTCGCCAACGTCGACCTCGCGGAACCGCGGGTCGAGTCGAGCGTCGAGTCCCGTCCCCCGGCCGACCGCTGCCGCCGTCTCGGTGGCGCGCGCGAGGTCGCTGGACACCAGGACCGTCGGCGCCTCGTGGACAAGCCGGGCCGCGATCGCCGCCGCCTGGCGCCGTCCGAGCTCATTCAGCCCCGGCCCCACGTGCCCCTGCCAGCGTCCCTCGCGGTTCCAGTCTGTCTCGCCATGGCGAACGATCAGGAGCCGGGTCATCGACCGGCAATCATACGGAGTCTCAGATGGTTGATCCATCTAGCATGCGCGGTCATGGATCTCGAGCTCATGGGCGCCCGTGCGCTGGTCACCGGCGGAAGCGCCGGCATCGGGCTGGCCACGGCGCGGCTGCTGGCCGGCGAGGGCGCGCAGGTGGCAATCGTCTCCCGCAGCCCGCAGGCCGCGGCTGCCGAGGCCGGGACGGCGGCGATCGCCGCTGACCTGGCGTCGCCGCAGGGGCCGGTGCGGGCGGTCGAGGCTGCGGTGTCAGAGCTGGGAGGCCTCGACCTGCTCGTGAATAACGCCGGGACGGCCCGGATCGCGACCTTCGAGGAGTTGACGGACGACGACTGGGAGGGTGCCTGGTCGCTGAACGTGATGAGCTACGTGCGCTGCATCCGGGCGGCGCTGCCGGCCCTTCGCGGATCCGACCGGGCGGCGGTCGTGAATGTGGCCTCCACCTCCGGCAAGCGTCCCAGCCCGGGCATGCCGCACTACTCCGTCACCAAGTCCGCGGTGCTCTCCCTGTCGCGGTTGGTCGCCGACGTCTATGCCGGCGAGGGGATCCGCTGCAACGCCGTCTGTCCCGGGCCTGCCCGGACGCCGGCCTGGCTGGCCGCCGGAGGCCTCGCCGACCAGACCGCCGAGCGGTCCGGGCGCACCCGCGACGCGGTCCTCGATTCCGTCGGTGCCGGCCGGCCGCTGGGACGGATGGCCGAGCCCGAGGAGATCGCCGCCGTCGTCGCCTTTCTCTGCTCGCCGCGCTCCTCATACGTGACCGGGGCCGCCTGGAGCGCGGACGGGGGCACGGTGCCGATCATCATCTGACACCGGACCGTGGAGGTTCGGTGACGGGGCCGGGGGAGACCGAGCGGCGCGGCTAGACTCGAACGCCATGTCGCATCCCACCGGACCAGTCGCCAAGCGGTTCGCCAGCCGAATCCAGGAGCTCGAGCAGGTGTCGTTGCAGCCGCTCGCGGTTCCTTCGTACCCTGCTCCGCGAGCTCGCCCGGAGATCGATGACTGCACCCTGCGCACACCATTCCAGCGCGACCGCGACCGGATCGTCCACAGCAAGGCGTTTCGCCGCCTCAAGCACAAGACCCAGGTCTTCATCGAGCCCGCCGGCGATCACTTCCGGACTCGCCTGACCCATACGCTCGAGGTGTCCGGGATCTCCCGCGGCGTCGCCCGGGCGCTGCGCCTGAACGAGGATCTCACCGAGGCGGTCGCGTTCGGCCACGACCTCGGCCATGCGCCGTTCGGGCACACCGGTGAAACCGCGCTGGACGAGGCCCTGCGCGGGCATGGCGGGCACTTCCGCCACAACGAGCAGTCGCTGCGGGTGGTCGACGTCCTGGAGCGCGACGGCGAGGGGCTGAACTTGACCGAGCAGGTACGCGACGGCATCCTCAACCACACCGGGCCGGGGGCGCCGCGGACGCTCGAGGGCAGGGTCGTTCGCCTGGTCGACCGGTTCGCCTACGTGAACCACGATATCGACGATGCGGCTCGCGCCGGGATCCTCGATCCGGCGTCGCTGCCGGTCGAGCCGCTGGCGCGGCTTGGCACGACGTCGTCGCAGCGCATCGACGCGCTCGTGCACGACCTGGTCGAGACCTCCGACGTCGCGGGCGACATCGTCCAGTCGGCACCCTTCGAGGCGGCGCTCCTGGAGTTGCGCTCGTTCATGTTCGAGCATGTCTACCTCGGCCCGCGGGCAACGGTTGAGAACGACCGGGCCGCACTCAAGGTGCGCGCGCTCTTCGACCACCACCTGGCCCGGGACGGCGATCCGGTGGCGGTCACCGACTGGGTGTCGGGCATGACCGACCGCTACGCCGAGCGCGCCTACGACGAGCTGCCGGCGTGAGCCGGCTGTCCCCCGAGAGCGTCGAGGCCGTGCGCGGCGCGGTCGACATGGTCGACCTGGTCGGCGGCCGCACCCAGCTGAAGCGGGAAGGGGCGCGATTTTCGGCCCGCTGTCCCTTCCATGAGGAGCGCACCGCGTCCTTCTCGCTCGACCCGGTGGCCAAGCTCTACCACTGCTTCGGCTGCCAGCGCGGCGGCGATGCCTTCAGCTTCGTCCAGGAAGCCGAGAACCTCGACTTCGTCGGCGCCGTGGAGTGGCTCGCCGAGCGCTACGGCGTCGAGCTCCAGTACGAGGAGAGCTCCCCCGACGCCGCCCGCCGGCGGGACGAGCGGCGGCGCCTGATGCGTCTCCTCGACGACGCGGCGGTCTACTACACGCGGGTGCTCTGGGAGTCGGCCGAGGCGGCGCCGGCGCGGGCCTACCTCGAGCAGCGGGGGATCCGACCGGAGGTTGCGCAGGAGTTCCGCCTGGGCTTCAGCCCGGACGCCTGGGACCGCGTGCGGGGGGCCGCCGAGAGCAAGGGATTCAACGGCGGCGAGCTGGAGCGGGCGGGCCTGGCCAGCCGCGGCCGGCGGGGCCCGGTTGACCGTTTCCGAGGCCGCCTGATGTTCCCGCTCAGCGATCCGCGCGGCCAGGTGCGCGGATTCGGCGCCCGCCAGATGCCCGGCGGAGAGGCCCCGAAGTACCTGAACTCGCCCGAGGGCCCGCTCTTTCGCAAGAGCGAGGTGGTGTACGGCCTCGACCGGGCTCGGCAGGCGATCGCCAAGGCCGGCCAGGCGGTCATCGTCGAGGGCTACACCGATGTCCTCGCCCTGCACCAGGCAGGGATCACAAACGCGGTGGCATCGATGGGAACGGCCCTGACCGCCCAGCAGGTGACCGAGCTGCGCCGGCTCTGCTCGGCAGTCCTTCTGGCGTTCGATGCCGACACGGCCGGGCAGGAAGCGTCGCTTCGAGGCATGCAGCTGGCTCTGGCACAGGGATTGGAGGTGCGGGTCGTCGACCTGCCCGCGGGACGCGATCCGGCCGACGTGGCGCTCGAGGACGCGTCCGCGTTCACGGCAGCGCTCGAGCGCGCGGTCGGCTACCTCGCCTTCCGCGTGCAGCGGATGCTGGCGGCGGAGGAGTCGCGCGACCGCACCTACCGGCGGATCCAGGAGCTCCTCTCGTCCACGCCGGCCAGCGTCGAGCGCGACGAGCAGGTCAGGGTCGTGAACGACCGACTGGCCCTCTCCAGCGACCTCGCCGCCGCGCTCACCGTGCCGGCGGCGGCCATGTCGTCCAGCGCCGACCGGCGGGTCCGCCGCGCACCCCGGGAGATGGACGAGCGGCTGTTCCTGGGAATGTGCGTTGCATTGGGATCGCAGGCTGACAGTTTCCTGGATTCCCTGAATATGGCAGACTTCACCGATGCGACGCTCTGGGAGGCGGCGACGCATATCCGCCATCGCACGGTGGCAGGGGAAACCGCGGAGGAGGCACATCGTTGGGCACCGCTGATCGCAGAGTTGGACGCTCTGGCGGCTCGGGAGGGACCGTCGCTGGGGGTGGCAGAGGAGCTGTTCTGGAAGCTGAAGCTCCATTCGGTGGAGGACTCGCTAAAGAAGCTGCGCGATTCGGCCGATTGGGGCATGAGTCAGCAGGCGCAGCTTCAGGAGCTGCAACGGCTGCGCCTCTCGTACCTCGAGAGGCTGGACGCAGTTCGCGCGCAAGCGCCCGATCGATAGCAGGCCCACCACTCGTGTCCGAGCACGCACCGGAACCTCTGGGGGACGGCGCCGGGTTCGATTCCCCGACCGCCGACCTCGACCTCGACCTCGACGCCAGCCCCGGTCTGACCGAGGATACCGTCGGCATGTACCTGCGCGAGATCTCGCAGGTGCCGCTGCTTACCGCCGCCGAGGAGGTCTCACTGTCGAAGGCGTACGAGCGCGGCGACCCGGCCGCCCGGCGGCGCCTGATCGAGGCCAACCTGCGCCTGGTCGTCTCCATCGCCCGCCGCTACTCCGGTCGCGGCCTCAGCTTCCTCGATCTGATTCAGGAGGGAAACGTCGGCCTCATGAAGGCCGTCGAGCGCTACGACTGGCGGCTCGGACATCGCTTTTCGACGTATGCAACGTGGTGGATCCGTCAGGCCGTGACGCGCGGGCTGGCCGACCACGCACGGACGATCCGGGTCCCTGCCCAGGTGGTCGACACGATCAACCGCATGGTCCGCATCGAGCGCCAGCTGACACAGAAGTACGGGCGCGCGCCGACGCACGAGGAGCTCGCAGCCGAGCTCGGCGTGAAGTGCGAGAAGGTGGCCGAGCTGAAGCGCGTGTCGCAGGAGCCGGTGTCGCTGGCCGTCCCCGTCGGTGAGGACGCAACGACGCTCGGCGACCTGATCGAGGACCATCACGGCCACACCCCGGAGCAGGGGATGGCAGAGGAGCAGCGCCTTTCCACCATCGCCGAGCTGGTGGAGGCGCTTCCCTACCGAGAGCGCACGATCCTCGAGCTCCGCTACGGCCTGGGCGGCGAGCGAGCCCACACCCTGGAGGAGGTCGGACGACGGTTCGGCGTCACCCGGGAGCGCGTCCGCCAGATCGAGACGAGGACGCTGCGCAGGCTGGCCGATCAGGGCGAGCACGCCGAGCTGCGGCACCTGATCGACTGATAAACTTGCTCGCCGATCCTCGGTAGCTCAATGGTAGAGCATCCGGCTGTTAACCGGAGGGTTGCAGGTTCGAGTCCTGCCCGAGGAGCTGGCTACCAGACTCAAAGTTGCTTCCCGCTCCGATGATCCGGGAAGCCGTTCTGACGACTCACAGCGGGTGGCGCCGGAGATGGACGAGAAGGCTCGGATAACCGATCTGCGGTCACGCATGGTGCAGCACGGATGGGACGTCTGGGATCTGGAGCGCGATCCAAACGGGACGTTCTGGCGAGTAGGTGCCGAGAATCCCCAGCAGGAGCTCGGCGCGCAGCACGTTGCCGGTGGGAGCTCCGCTGTCGAGGCGATGGAAGAGCTTTGCATGCAGACGCTGGGGCAACTCCCGTGGTTCGTCGTCGGCGACCAGCCGGATGACGTGACGGCCAACCCGGATGCCGGCAGTCTCACCTGGAGGTGGAGGCTCTCCCGGCGGTGGAGCGAGATCGCCAAGCCGGAGATCGTCGACGTGATCATCGCGACGGGCGCGGCCGGCGCCACAGACGCTCGGATCGTGCAAGCGGTCGAGACCAAGGGCCGCACACTGATGGACGAGCTGACAGACCATCCTCAGCTGCCGGCCTCGTTCACCGTCAGCCGCCACGGCATCGAGCCCTTGTAGTCGCCTCCGCGCGAGCTCGTCAGCGTTCCCCCTTTGGGGGGTTGCCCCGCGGCGGCCGTCAGCCTTTTTTGGGGGGAGGGTGAACAGATCGATCCCTCAGTACGTCGGCAACCTCCGCAACGCTGCCCGCGCCCAGGACGGCCAGACGATGGCCGAGTACGCGGTCACCCTGGCGGTCATCATTCTCGTCTGCGCCGCGGGGATCACGGCGCTCAGCGCCGCCGTCGGCAGCGAACTCGGCCAGGTTACAGGCATCCTCTGAGACCGAGGAGCGCGCGCTCGCCACCGACCGGTTCGTCCTGCGTTCGGCGGCGTCAGTAGACGCGTCCGCGGACGCCGAAGGTGAACAGCGCCAGCACGACCAGGATGATCAGCGCAAGCCAGAGGATGCCCATGTCGCTCCGTTCTGTCCCGAGGCCATAACCGCGGACCGCGCGCCCACCCTACACCTCGCCGGGGCGGGAGGGAAGATGGCGCGCCAATTCTCCGGACGCTCACCATCCAGCCCGCGTCCAGGTGATGTTCGCCGGTTCGGCGCGGGTACCTCCCGGCCCGCGCACGCTGTAGTACGGTGCGGCGCAGAGCATGCGCCGCGTCTCCATCGCCAACCTCACCGTCTCCTACGACGAATCGGACCCTGAAGGGTTCCGCTCCGGCGGGCACCGGATCGGCCGTGACCTGGGCGCGCGGATCACCGGAACCTCGGTGTACGAGGTGCCACCGGGCCAGGCGCTCTGCCCCTATCACTACGAGTACGGCGAGGAGGAGTGGCTGCTCGTCCTCGAGGGCCGGCCGACTCTCCGCCATCCCGAGGGGACCGACCGCCTCGAGCGATGGGATCTCGTGTTCTTTCCGTCCGGCCCCGACGGCGCCCACCGCGTCCAGAACGACACCGATGAGCCCGTACGCATCATGATGTACTCGTCCGTCACGACGCCGGCGGCAACGGTGTACCCGGACAGCGACAAGATCGCGATCTGGACCGGGAACGACGCCGACACCATGCTCGTCCCACGATCGAGCGCGGTCTCCTACTACGACGGCGAGTAGCCCGGGAAGCCGGTCAGGCCGGCTGCCGCGCACTGCAGCGCGGGCACAGGCACTGCAGCTCGTCCTCGCGGGTGCCGGGAAGTTCCTGCCAGCCCTCCGGAGGGATGCCTGACTCGTCCCCATAGCGCGTCTCGACGGCGCCGCACTCGCATCGATAGAGGGCGCAGAGATGCGGATATGGTGCATCGATGAGTTCGAACGTGACGCCCATCGTCCTCATGGTCGCACTCTGAACGCTGCCGGCGCAAGCCCGACTCCGGCGGTCGCGGTCGACGTCGACATCGAGCGCCGTCGGAGATGGACGCTGATCGCGACCATCATCGGCTCGTCGATGACGTTCATCGACGCGACGGTCGTCAATATCGCCCTGCCCACGATCGGCCACGACCTGGACGCCGGCCTCACCGCCCAGCAGTGGGTGATGCTCTCCTACTCGCTGGCCGTCGCGTCCCTGTACATCGTCAGCGGCGCCCTCGGCGACCGCTACGGGCGACGGGTGCTGTTCGCGGGCGGCGCCGCCGGCTTCGCCGCCGCGTCGGCCCTCGCCGGTCTGGCCCCGACAACCTCGGTGCTGATCGCGGCGCGCGTGCTGCAGGGGATCTCGGGCGCCCTTCTGACGACGAACAGCCTGGCGCTCCTGCGCGCAACCTACGCCGCCGACTCGGGCCGGGCCGTCGGGCTGTGGACTGCCTGGAGCGGCATCGGGACGCTCGCCGGGCCGCCGCTGGGCGGCCTCATCGTGCAGTACGCGTCGTGGCGGCTGATCTTCTTCATCAACCTGCCCGCGGCCGCGGTCGCGCTGGTGCTCGCCTGGCTGGGCCGGATCGACGAGGGACAGGGAGAGGCGCAGCGAATCGACGTCATCGAGGCGGTCGCGGCCGCCGTCACCTTCGGCGGCCTGACATACGTGCTCGTGGAGGCCTCCCAGGCAGGCGTTCGGTCGGTCGTTCCCTGGATCGGACTGACCGTGGCCGGCGCCGCCGTCTTCGCCCTCAGGCAGCTCCGCTCGCCGTCGCCGCTCGTGCCGCGGACGCTCTTCCGCGAGCGGCTGTTCCTGGTGGCGAACCTGTGCACCTTCCTGGTCTATGCGGCGCTGGGCGGGTCGACCTTCTACCTCGCCCTCTACCTGCAGTCGCAGGATGTGGGGTACACGCCGCTGCGGGCGTCGCTCGTCTTCGTCCCGGTGAGCGTGCTCATGTTCTTCCTGGCCGCCCGCTTCGGCCGCCTGGCCGACCGGGACGGTCCGCGCCGCTACCTGACGCTCGGCCCGCTTGCGATGGCCGCCGGCATGCTCCTCTTGACGCTGGTCACGGACACCAACCCGCTGCGTCCGGTGCCCGGCGTCCTGCTCTTCGCGTTCGGGCTGTCGATGACCGTCGCACCGATCACCAGCACCGCCCTGAAGGCTGCTCCGGCGAGCGAGTCGGGGGTCGCGGCCGGCGTCAACACCACCGTCTCGCGGCTCGGCGGACTGCTCGCGACGCCGGTCCTGGGAATCGTCATCGTGGCCGTCTTCTCGGCCTCGACCGGCGCCCACCACGGCGATCCGTTCGCGACATCCGGGATGTCGGCGGACGCCCAGGCGGCTGCAACCTCGGCATTCCGGGCGGCGATGCTGGTGGCCGCCGGGCTCTGCGCCGCAGGCGCGCTGGTGGCATTGCGATGGCTGCCGTCCGGCCCTCAACATTGACCGTTCCTGAGACTGGCATGCGAATCTGCTGCAGGTCGGCGGCTGGGCGGACGATGATGGCTCCGTGGCCTGGCTCATGCGGCAACTCCGCCCGCTCAACACGTGCACCGTCCTTGCGGCCGGAGCGCTCGTGGTCGGCCTCGTGGACATCGCGGTGTCGCTCGTCCCGCGGATCTCCGCCGTCCTGCCCCAGCTCGGCGGGACGCTGCGGGTGGCCGATCCGTCGGTTGCCCGGTCGCTGACCTTCGCCGCCGGCGCGGTTCTGCTCTGGGTCGCGGCCGGACTCTGGCGGCGGAAGCGCCGGGCCTGGCTGCTGGCACTGAGCATGGTCGCCCTGGGTGCGACGGCCGGCGCGGTCCGTGATCCCGATCTCGGACAGATCTGCCTCAGCGTCGCGCTCCTGATCGCGCTCGTGCGGTCGCGGCGCGCGTTCACCGTGGCCGGCGACCCGACCAGCATGCGGCCGGTTGCACGTGCGCTGCTGGTCACGTTGTTTGCCTGGATGATCGTCGGCTCGACGCTGTCGACGCACCTCAACCGGGTGACCGATCTCGGGTTCGAGCTCCTCCTGGTGGCCGGAGCCGCCTGGGGCCTGCAGGTGTGGATGCGAAGCGACCGCGAACCGGGGCCGGCGGATCGCCGCGATCATGCCCGGGCACAGCGCATCGTGGAGCGCCACGGCGACGACTCGCTCTCCTTCTTCGCCCTCCGCGGCGACCGCCGGTACGCCTTCTCGAGCGAGGGAAACGCCTTCCTGGCCTACCGCGTCGTCGCCGGCTGCGCCCTCGTCTCGGGCGACCCGGTGGGTGAGCCGGCGGAGATCCCGGGACTGCTGGACGAGTTCCGGGCGATCGCCCACGCCCGCGGCTGGCGACTCGTCTTCCTGCACGCCGGGGAGCGATGGGCGGCGGTCCACCGCTCGAGTGGGATGCGGGCTGTCCCGGTCGGCGACGAAGCGGTGATCCGACCGCTCGCATTCACCCTGGAGGGGCGATCGATGCGCAAGGTCAGGCAGTCGGTTGCCCGCCTGGAGCGGGCCGGGTACCGGATCGAGGTACGGCGGCCGGGTGAGCTCGACGGGGCACAGCGCGCCGAGATCGATGCGGTCAGCGCCGAGTGGCTATGCGGCGGCCGCGAACGCGGATTCTCGATGGCCATGGACGATGCCTACGCGCACCCGCGGACGATGTTCGTCCTCGGTCTGGACGACCGCGGCCGGCTCGGCGGCTACCTCCACCTGGTGCCGTCGCTGGAGGGGTTCTCGCTCTCCGCCATGCGCCGCCGGCCGGACACGCCGAACGGGCTCATGGAGTGGATGATCTCCCGCACGGTGGGGCTGGTGGGCGAGTCGGGCGCGCATGAGTTCTCGCTCAACTTCGCGGTCTTCGCTGCCCTGCTGCGCACGTCGCCCGACGGCCCGCGAGCGGCCCGGGCGGCGCAGTGGGCGTTGGGTCAGCTCGACCGCGGCTTCCAGCTCAACCGCCTGTACAGCTTCAACAGCAAATTCGCGCCCGAGTGGCGCACCCGCTATGTGTGCTTCGAGCGCGTCATCGACGTCCCGGTGCTCAGCCTCGCGACCCTCCACCTGGAGAGCCTGCTGCCACTACCGCAGCTGCGAACCAGCCGTGCGTGACGGCACGGGTAGTCTTGGAGGGTGGCGGTAAACGAGCACACGCAACCCGTGCCGGACGCCCGGCGGCTGACGATTGCGCCGCGCTGGGTCGGGCTCGCTCTTGGCGCGGCCGCGGTCGGCCTTCTGCCATGGGAGGCCTGGATCCTGCTCACCCTGCCGGACCAGCACCTGGCCGAACACTGGCGTCTTGCCTGGACGGGCTTCGACGTCGGCCTCGCACTCGCCCTTGCGGCGACCGCTACCGCCGTGCTGCGCTCGTCGCCGGCAGCCGAGTCGATCGCAGTGGTCACCGCCACCCTGCTCGTCTGCGACGCCTGGTTCGACTGCGTCACGGCACGTGGCACGAAGCAGCTCGTGATGTCGCTTCTGCTCGCCGTGCTTGCCGAGCTGCCGCTGGCGCTCGTGTGCGTCTGGATTGCCCGCCACGCCGAGCTCGTGCGGCGGGCCGGGCCGGGGCGCACGCCGGGCTGGCGGGACATGATCCCCGACCCGCGGTCGAGGCGCTGCTGAGGTGGCCGGCAGCATCGTCGTCCCCGAGGTCGCGGCATACCTGGATGCGCTCGTCCCCGATCACGATCCGCTCCTGGCGGAGATGCGCGCACACGGCGATCGCGACCACGTCCCGATCGTCGAGCCCGTCACCGGCGCGCTCCTCGAGGTGATCGCGCGGTCGGCCGGCGCCCGCCGGGTTGTCGAGGTGGGCACGGCTATCGGCGTCTCCACCCTGCACCTGGCTCGCGCCGTCGGCGAGGGCGGGCTGGTCGTCTCCTTCGAGATCGACCCCGACCGTCACGCTGCCGCCGGCCGCTACCTCGAACGGGCCGGGTTCGACGGACGAACCGACCTCCGGCTGGAGGACGCCGGCCGTGGGCTTGCGGGCCTCGAGCCGGGATTCGACATGGCCTTCCTGGACGGCGTCAAGAAGGACTACCCGCAGCACCTCGAGCTCGCGCTCGGGCTGCTTCGGCATGGCGGGCTGCTCGCGGTCGACAACGTCCTCCTGAGCGGCGACGTGGCGGTCGGGCGGTCGCGCTCGCACTGGAGCGACCAGAGCATCGCCGACATGCGGAGGTTCAACGAGCAGCTCGTCTCACGCGACGATCTGGACGCCACCGTGCTTCCCGTCGGGGACGGCGTCGCCATCGCCGTCATGCGCTAAGGGAACCGCAAACCGCCACTGCTATCGTCAGAGCATGGTCCGTGTTCGCTGGTTCCTCCCATTGCTGCTGGTCGCGTCGCTGGTCGTCGCCGCCTGCGGCGGCTCCGACCCGGCGTCCTCGCCGTCCGCGAAGACTCCGGCCGAGCTGGTCGACGCCGCCCAGAAGGCGGTGGCCAACCAGAGCAGCGTCGGCTTCGACATCAAGCTCGGCGCCACGCTCAACGGCAAGCTGCAGGGCGCCGGCGCGACGGCGGCGCTCCTGAACGGGCCGCTGACCCTGGAGATCAAGGGTCACTCGACCACCAAGGCGCCGGAGAAGTTCGACGCCACCTTCAATCTCGGCTTCTCGGGCGGGTCGTTCACCGGCGAGGTTCTGACGCCGGACGGCAAGACCGCGTACATCCAGTTGCCGTCCCTCCTGGGGTCGGGCTGGCACAGGGTCGATCTGCAGAGCGCCAGCTCAGGTCCATCCTCGGGCGGAAGCTCCTCGTCGCTGCTCAGCGGGCTCGACGCCAACAAGTTTCTGAAGGACACCAAGGTCACCTCGTCAGGGAGCACCGACACCATCGCCGCGACCCTCGACATTCCCGCCCTGGTCTCGGAGGTCACGCAGGTCGCGCGCTCGGCCGGGTCCACCGGCGGCGCGATCGGCAGCTCCACCCAGAAGGCCGTCAAGAACGCCCAGGGATCGATGTCGTTTGACAAGTCGAGCCATCTGCCGACGGCCTTCGACGCCACCCTCAAGGTCATCGTGCCGAAGGGGCAGTCGAGTTCCGCCGCCGGCCTGAAGGGTGTCGACCTGACGATCCACGCCACGTTCGACGACTGGAGCAAGGACTTCACGGTGCAGACTCCGTCCGGCGCGACGCCGCTCCCGAAGAACCTGTTCGGCGGAACCGGTTCGACGCTCTCGACGTTCTAGCGACGACGGCGATGAGTCCTCGGCCCGGCGCCGGTCGAACACGGTGATGGGCATGTCCGCGGACAGGAGGTCGAGATGAGTCTTCCCGAGATCGTCACCCGAGACGAGTGGCTCGCGGCGCGCAGGCGGCTGCTGGAGCGGGAGAAGAAGTTGACCCGCCAGCGGGACGAGCTGAACGCCGACCGGCGACGGCTGCCGATGGTGCGTATCGAGAAGGACTACGTGTTTCAGGGCGCCGGCGGCGAGGCCCGCCTGCCCGACCTCTTCGAGGGCCGCCGGCAGCTGATCGTCCAGCACTTCATGTTCGACCCGTCATGGGAGAACGGCTGCTCGAGCTGTACGGCCGATGCCGACGAGCGCTCGCAGCGCCTGCTGGAGCACCTGCAGGCCCGTGACACGACCTTCGCCACAGTCTCGCGGGCGCCGTTCGCCAAGCTGGACGCCTACCGCCGGGCGCGGGGGTGGACGTTTCCCTGGTACTCGTCCCTGGGCAGCGACTTCAACTACGACTTCCACGTCACCGTGGACGAGTCGGTGGCGCCGATGGAGGTCAACTACCGCGACCGCGACGAGCTGGCGCAGGCGTCGCCCGCGCTGCGCAGCCTGACCGAGTCGGAGCAGCCGTTCGAGCTCCCCGGAATCTCGTGCTTCCTGCGCGAAGGCGACCAGGTGTTCCACACCTACTCCACGTTCGGGCGCGGCACCGAGGCCGTCGGCGGCGCTTACGGCTATCTCGACCTGACCGCGCTCGGCCGCCAGGAGTCGTGGGAGGAGCCGAAGGGCCGGGTCGAGAGCCCCCACGGAGCGGTACCGGACTTCGCCACCTGAGCGGCAGTGTGGCGAGAATGGGGGCGGCTGGGATCGAACCAGCGACCAACCCGTTATGAGCGGGCTGCTCTCACCACTGAGCTACACCCCCGCGCCATCCTATTGGATGACCCTGCAAACCGATGACCCCCGGCCGTCGTAATAGTCAGCGATGGCGACCGCCGACCGTCTTGCTCCGATGGAACCGACCGAGGGCTTCGATGACATGGCACTGGCCGCGTTGGGCGAGCGGTCCACGGTTATCCGCTTCCTGAAAGGCGAGATGATCTTCTCGCCCTACGACCCGGCCGATGCCGCCTACCTGGTCGAAACCGGCCGCGTCCGGGTCTACCGCGGGGCCTCGGACGGACGCCAGCTGACGCTGGCGATCGCCGACGAGGGGATGTTGATCGGGCGGGCGGCGTTGCTCGACCAGGCCACGCACGACGCCTACGCGATGGCAATGGCCGACTGCACGCTGCGCGTACTCCGCGTGGCCGACCTGGAGCGGGTCGCGGTCGAGCACCCGGTGGTAGGGGTGGAGCTCACGCGCGAGCTGGCACGGCGCCTGCACGAGGCGGAGGACATGCTGGAGAGCCTCGCCTTCCGTGGCGTCCCCGCCCGCCTGGCGTCGCTTCTTCTCCAGCTCATGGACCGCTATGGCCGGGTCACCCCGGACGGCATCCGGATCGACGAGCGGTTCACCCACCTGCAGCTGGCGGAGATGATCGGCACCAGCCGGGAGACGTTGACGAAGGTCATCAACGAGCTCCGCGACGCCGGGCTGATCGACGTCCGCGAGCGCATGGTCTGGGTGCTCGACGCCGACGGCCTGGACGCCGTCAAGCGCAGCTCCTAGTACGATACGAGGCGTAATCCTGCGATCAACCAGGGAGCGCCCGCCGTGAGTGAAACCGGAACCTTGCGAGTCAAGAGCGGCCTTGCCGAGATGCTCAAGGGCGGGGTCATCATGGACGTCACCGACGCCGACCAGGCGCGGATCGCAGAGGAGGCCGGTGCGTGTGCCGTGATGGCCCTGGAACGGGTGCCCGCCGACATCCGCCGCGACGGCGGAGTCGCTCGCATGTCCGATCCGTCGAAGATCCGCGAGATCCAGGAGGCGGTGACGATCCCGGTCATGGCAAAGGCGCGGATCGGCCATTTTGCCGAGGCGCAGGTGCTGGAGGCGCTGGAGGTCGACTACATCGACGAGTCCGAGGTACTGACCCCGGCCGACGACGCCAACCACATCAACAAGTGGAAGTTCACGGTGCCCTTCGTCTGCGGCGCGACCAACCTGGGCGAGGCGCTGCGGCGCATCTCCGAGGGCGCGGCGATGATCCGCTCCAAGGGTGAGGCGGGTACCGGCGACGTCGGCGAGGCCGTCCGCCACATGCGGATGATCTTCGGCGAGATCAAGCGTCTGCAGACGATGGACGAGGACGAGCTGTATTCGGCGGCCAAGCAGCATCAGGCGCCGTACGAGCTGGTGCGCCACTGCGCCGAGCACGGCCGGCTGCCGGTGGTCACGTTCACCGCCGGCGGGATCGCCACGCCGGCCGATGCGGCGCTGATGATGCAGCTGGGCTCGGACGGCGTATTCGTCGGATCGGGCATCTTCAAGAGCGCCGAGCCGACGACGATGGCGGCCGCAATCGTCAAGGCGACGACCCACTTCCGCGATCCGCAGCTGGTCGCCGAGGCGTCGTTCGGGCTGGGCGCCGCGATGGCAGGCCAGGCGGTCTCCGAGCTGGACGGCAAGGCCCTGCTCCAGACGCGTGGGTGGTAGCGCGGTCGCAGTTCTGGCCCTGCAGGGGGCGTTCCGCGAGCACCTGACGGCGCTTCGCGAGGTGGGGGTCGACGCCTACGAGGCGCGCCTGCCGGCGGACGTCGAGCGGGCTGCCGGGCTGGTCATCCCGGGCGGTGAGTCGACCACGATCTGGAAGCTGATCGACGCCTACCGGCTGGAGGCGCCGATCCGCGAGCTGCACGCCGCCGGCCGCCCGGTGTTCGGCACCTGCGCAGGGATGATCACCGTGGCCAGGGACGCCGTGGACGGGATCCCCGACCAGCGCTACCTGGGCCTGATCGACATCGTCGTCCGGCGAAACGCCTTCGGCCGGCAGGTGCGGAGCTTCGAGGCGGAGCTGGCGCTGGCCGGCGACCCCGAGCCGCTGCCCGGCGTGTTCATCCGCGCGCCCTGGATCGAGTCGGCGGGAGCGGGCGTGGAGGTGCTGGCCTCGCACTCCGGCCACCCGGTCGCGGCGCGCGAGGACGGCGTGCTGGTAACCGCGTTTCATCCCGAGCTGACCGGCGACCGGCGCCTGCACCGGATGTTCGCCGGCATGGTCGCCGAGTCGGCGACGGGGGTGGCGGCATGAGCGGCCACTCGAAATGGTCGACGATCAAGCGCCGCAAGGGGGCGGAGGATGCCAAGCGCGGCAAGCTCTTCACCAAGCTGACGCGGGCGATCATCATCGCCGCCCGCGAGGGAGGGCCGGATCCGGACGCGAACGTGGCGCTCGCCAACGCGATCGCCAAGGCCCGCTCGTACTCGATGCCCAAGGACAACATCGAGCGTGCGATCACCCGCGCGACCGGGGCCGGCGAGGGCTCGGACGCCTACGAGCCGATCAGCTACGAGGGCTATGGGCCCGACGGCGTCGCGATCATCGTCGAGGCGCTGACGGACAATCGCAACCGCACGGCCGCGGACGTCCGCTCGATCTTCGCCAAACACAACTCCAGCCTCGGCACACCGGGGTCGGTGGCGTGGCAGTTCGACCGGATGGGCATGATCGAAATCGCCGGCGATGGGGTCGACGAGGACGAGCTGACGCTGGCCGCAGCCGATGCGGGCGCCGAGGACGTCCAGGCAGACGGCGGGGTCTTCCGCGTGACCACCATGCCCGCCGACCTGGCGGCGGCGCGGGATGGGCTCGAGGCGGCGGGGTTCCCGATCGAGTCGGCGGAGCTGACGATGGTGGCCAAGAACACCGTCAGCCTGGAGGAGGACTCGGCGCGGAAGCTGCTTCGCCTGATCGACAGCCTCGAGGACCTGGACGACGTCCAGGACGTCTACGCGAACTTCGACATCCCCGACGCAGTCCTGGAAGCCGTCGCCGGCTGAGCTTGACCGCAGGTTGAGATCGCGGCAAGGCGTATGCAGGCCGGCGCAGCCGGCGTGAATACGCAAAGGCCACCAGCAAACCGCCGGTCCCAGGTGCCAGGGGTCGAAGAGCCCTGGCACCCCCCAGCCGCCACGGTGGAGTACAAACCACCGTCGAGGGCGGAGGCAGTTGTTGGCACCCCCAGCCGCCACCGTGGGGTACAGCCCACCGCCGAGGGCGAGAACCGTCGGAACAGGATCGAACGCGCGTTCGACGGACGTCCGGCTCGGCGGCTATCGTTGCCCCGATGATCGTGCTCGGCATCGATCCCGGCATGGCCGAGACTGGATTCGGCGTGGTCCGCAGTGCGGGCAGCCGCTTCCGGGCGCTTTCCCATGGTGTCATCTCGACGCCGCCCGGTGATCCGGCCGAGCAGCGGCTGGCCGAGATCCACCGCGAGGTGACCGCCCTGCTCGGCGCCTACGCGCCGGACGCGCTTGCGATCGAGGACCTGTATGTGGGGCGGAACCCGCGGACGGTGCTCCTGGTCGGCCAGGCGCGTGGCGCCGTCATGGCCGCCTGCGGGCAGGCCGGCGTCCCGGTCGCCGCCTACGCCCCGGCCGAGATCAAGACCGCGGTGTGCGGCTTCGGCCGGGCCGAGAAGCGGCAGGTCGCGCACATGGTGTCGGCGATCCTCGGCCTGGCCGAGCCCCCGCACACGTCGCACGCCGCAGATGCGCTGGCGGTGGCCGTCTGCCACTCCCAGCGCGGTCGCAGAAATCCGCCCACGGAGCTGGCCGGATGATCGCCTCGCTTCGGGGATCGCCGCTGCGGGTGGCGCCCGGGATCGTCGTGCTCGACGTCGGCGGCGTCGGCTACCAGCTCTCGGCGACCGCCTCCGCCTGCCGGCGGGCAAGCGGCGCGGGGGAGGTCACGCTGATCACGCACCTGCATGTGCGCGAGGACGCACTGCAGCTGTTCGGCTTCGCCGACGCCGCCGAGCGCGACCTCTTCGAGCTCCTTCTGGGCGTCTCCGGCGTCGGCCCCAAGGCGGCCCTGGCGATCGTCTCGGGCTACGCACCGGACCAGGTGCGGCGGGCGGTGGCATCCGGCGACCGCGCGCTCTTCACGTCGATCGCGGGGATCGGTCAGAAGACCGCCGAGCGGATCCTGATCGACCTCAAGGACAAGGTCGCCGCGCTGCCCGCGCCGGCCGCGAGCGGCGAGCCCGCGCCGCTGGACGATCACACGGCAGCCCGCGACGCCCTGGTCGGGCTCGGCATGTCGGTGGCCGAGGCGGAGGCCGCGCTTCGCGATGTCGACGACGGCCTGGCGGTCGGCGACCGCGTGCGCGCAGCCCTGGCCGGGAGGGCGGCATGACGGCACAGCGGATCCCGGACGCCCTGGTCGCCCCCGGCGAGGAGGAGTTCGACCGCTCGCTGCGGCCGCGCACCCTGGACGAGTTCATCGGCCAGGACAGCATCAAGCGCCAGCTGGGGATCTTCCTGGCGGCGGCGCGCGCCCGCGGCGAGCCGTGCGAGCACGTCCTGCTGGCGGGCCCGCCCGGGCTCGGCAAGACGTCGCTGGCCGGGATCATCGCCGCCGAGATGGGATCGACGCTCCGCGTCATGTCCGGCCCGGCGATTGACCGCAAGGCGGACATGGCGGCGATCCTGACCGCCCTCGACGCCGAAGACGTCCTCTTCATCGACGAGATCCACCGGCTGAACCGGGCAATCGAGGAGCTCCTCTATCCGGCGATGGAGGACGGCTGTATCGACCTCGTGATCGGGCAGGGGCCAGGGGCGCAGTCAATCCGGCTCGACCTGAAGCCGTTCACGCTGGTCGGCGCGACCACCCGTACCGGCCTGCTGACGACCCCGCTGCGCGACCGCTTCGGGATCACCCATCGCCTCGACTACTACCAACCCGCCGACATCGAGGCGATCGTCGCCCGCTCGGCGCGGCTCCTCGCGGTCGAGGTGGCGCCGGCCGCCTGCCGCGAGATCGCCCGCCGGTCGCGCGGCACACCGCGGGTGGCGAACCGGATCCTGCGACGGGTGCGCGACGTCGCCGAGGTGGAGCACCGCGGCGTCATCACCGAGGAGGTGGCGAACGGCGCGCTGGAGCTCCTGGAGGTCGATGCGATCGGCCTCGAGCGCCTCGACCGGACGATCCTGCAGACGATCGCCCAGGTGTTCAGCGGCGGCCCCGTCGGCCTCTCCACGCTCGCCGTCGCGATCGGGGAGGACGCCGACACGCTGGAGGACGTCTACGAGCCCTACCTGATCCAGCGCGGGCTGATCAAGCGCACTCCGCGCGGCCGGGTGGTCACCCAGACCGGCTACACGCACCTCGGCATGGCTGTGCCGGAGGGTGCCGCCCAGCTCTTCTGAGCCGGCGGCGGGCCGCCGTCTGCGATCATCCGGCGGGTGCGAATCCACAGCCAATGGCTCCTCCTGACACTCGGATCACTGCTGTTCCTGGTCGTCGGCTCGGCCTATGGCGTGTCGCGGATCGAGACCGCGTCGCGAGGGCCGGCGTTCGACCAGTCCGCGCTCTGCCTGCGCGTCAACGGCCAGGCACGCCAGCTTCTGGGCGTGGTCACCGGCTTCGGCCTGGCGGTCTCCGGCCCGGTGGTCGAAAACGCCGACGGCACCGGCCGCGCAAACCTCACGTTCGACGTCATCGGCCAGTGGCGGACCGGTCGCGCCCGCGTGAGCTGGGTCGAGGACGACTTCATCTGGCACTGGAAGGGAACCGGCAGCCTGAACGTGGACGGCAAGGTCTACCGGCTGCATCTCGACCGGGTCTCGGTGGTCGGCCCACAGCGATACTCCGACCTGTGCGCACCCGCGAGCTTGATTACGAACTTCCACCTGAGCTGATCGCCCAGTCGCCGGCCGAGCCGCGCTCCTCGTCGCGGCTTCTGGTCTACGAGCGGCGGACGGGGACAATCCGGCACCGCCGCTTCGCCGACCTGCTGGACGAGCTGGACGCCGACGACCTGGTAGTCGTCAACGACACGCGCGTGCTGCCGGTGCGCGTGCGCGGCCGGCGGGCGACCGGCGGCGCGGTCGAGCTGCTGCTCCTCGAGCCGCATCCGGGGGGCGCGTGGGAGGCCCTGGCGCGGCCCTACGCGCGCCTCCGCACCGGCGAGGTGGTGTCGGCGGTGGGGCTCGACCTGCGGGTCGAGGAGCGGCTGGGGGAGGGCCGGGTGACCGTGACGCCGCTGACCTCGGAGCCGATCGAGCGGGCACTGGCCGGCGCCGGTGAGATGCCGCTGCCGCCGTACATCCACCAGGCGCCGGCCGACCCGGAGCGGTACCAGACCGTGTATGCACGCGCGCCCGGCTCGGCCGCCGCGCCGACCGCCGGGCTGCACTTCTCCCCCGAGCTCTGGGATGCGCTGCAGGCACGGATGCAGGTGGTCGCCGTGACCCTGGGCGTCGGCCTCGACACCTTCCGGCCGGTCGCCGAGGACGACCTGTCCGAGCACGAGATCCACTCCGAGCGCTACGCCGTTTCCGAGGAGGCTGCGGGGGCGATCGGCGCCGCGCTGGCCGCCGGGCGACGGGTGGTCGCGGTGGGGACGACCGTCGTCCGCGTCCTGGAGACCGTGTTCGGCGATCCCCCCGGGCCGCTCTCCGGTCGCAGCCGGCTCTTCATCACGCCCGGCCACCGCTTCCGGGCGGTGGGGGCGATGGTGACCAACTTCCACCTGCCGCGCTCGACGCTGCTGGCGCTGGTGATGGCCTTTGCAGGCACCACGGAGACCCGCGAGCTCTACCAGGCCGCGATCGCCGAGCGTTACCGCTTCTACTCGTTCGGAGACGCATGCCTGATCCGCTGACCGGGCGCTTCGACCTGATCGCCGAGGCCGGCGAGGCCCGCGCCGGGGTGCTGCAGACGGCGCACGGCGAGCTCCGGACGCCGGTCTTCATGCCGGTCGGCACCAAGGCCAGCGTCAAGGCCGTCTTGCCGGCCGAGCTGGAGGCCCTGGGGGTGCAGATCCTGCTTGGCAACTCCTACCACCTGCACTTCCGGCCCGGCGCCGAGCTGATCGAGCGGATGGGCGGCCTGCACCGGTTCATGCAATGGCCGGGGCCGCTCCTCACCGACTCCGGCGGCTTCCAGGTCTTCTCGCTGCGACACACCGCCACCCGCACCGACGACGAGGGGGTCGTCTTCCGCTCCGTCTACGACGGCTCGGAGCACCGCTTCTCGCCCGAGCTGGCGATGGACATCCAGCGCCGGCTGGGCTCGGACATCGCGATGGCGTTCGACGAGTGCCCGCCCGCCGATGCGACCCGGCCCGAGCTGGCGGAGGCGGTGCGGCGGACGAGCCTCTGGGCGGAGCGCTCGCGCGAACAAGCGCGCGCCGACGGCCAGCTCGTGTTCGGGATCGTGCAGGGTGGGACCGATCCGGCGCTGCGCACCGAGAGCGCCCGCGCGGTCACCGGGATGGACTTCGATGGGTACGCGATTGGCGGCCTCTCAGTTGGAGAGGAGCGTCTGCCGATGCTGGACACCGTGACCCACACGACCGCACTCCTTCCGCCCGGAAAGCCGCGCTATTTCATGGGCCTCGGCGACCCCGAGGGGATGGTCGAGATGATCGCCCGCGGCGTCGACATGTTCGACTGCGTGCTGCCGACCCGGCTCGGCCGCACCGGCTCGGCGATGACCGCCACGGGGCGGCTCAACCTGCGCAACGCCCGCTTCGCCGAGGACCCTCGGCCGTTGGTCGAAGGCTGCGCCTGCCCCGCCTGCTCCGGGGGCTTCAGCCGGGCCTACATCCGCCACCTGATCGGGCAGCGGGAGATCGCCGGCCTGCGGCTGCTGACCCTGCACAACCTGCACCAGGCGATCGCAACCGTGGACGCAGCGCGGCGGGCGATCGTTGACGGGAGCTTTGCGTCGTGGCGGGAGGAGCGCGCCCTGGAAGCTAGAATTGCCGGCTCGTGAGCGAGAAGCGTAAGAACCTGCTGATTCTTCTGCTCGTGCTAGGGGTCGCCGCGGCGTCGGCGGCGGCCGTCTCGGTCAAGGGGTTCACGCAGGGCCTCGACCTGAAGGGCGGCCTGCAGGTCGTGCTCAAGGCGGAGCCCAAGGCCGGCCAGACCGTCAGCCCAACCGAGCTCTCGCAGGCCGCGAACGTGATGCGAAACCGGATCGACCCGCAGGGCGTCAAGCAGCCGGAGATCGTCACGAGCGCATCCGACAACACCATCGAGATCTCGATGGCCGGGGTCACGAATCCGAACGCCGTCTCCGACCTGCTGACGGCCGGCGAGTTGCTGAACTTCGACCTTCTCAAGTACACGAACAAGGTCTCGCAGCACCGCGGCCAGCCCTACACCGTGGTCCCGCTCGACTCCGCCTATGTCCTACTGCGGAAGGCCGACCGCCAGGCGGGGGCGAACGGCGCCGCGACCGCCGCCCAGTGGGGGCTCTTCGACGCGAAGACCCAGAAGCAGTACAAGCGGACGCAGCTTCTGCCGCAGCAGAAGCAGGTGCTGGGGCAGGCGGGCGTGAAGACGAAGCCGCCGGGCACGGTCTGGCTGTATGTCCCGCACAACACCTTCGCCGTCTCCTGCAACCCGGTCACCGACGGCTCCTGCTACGGCGTCAACGCCACCACCGGCACCTTCTGGTACCTGTTCAACCGGCCGCCCGCGAAGTATCTGGTCACCGGGCATCAGGTCTCCTCGGCGCAGTCGACGACCGACCAGAACGGCCAGCCGATCGTCGCCATCTCGTACAAGAACGGCGGCGCCGAGACCTTCCAGAACATGACCGCGCAGACCGTGCAGACCGCGAGCGCCGCCGGCATCAGCGGCGGTGCCCCGAATGCGATCGTGGTCGACAACCAGCTGGTCTCCTATCCGGTGGTCGATCCGACCCTCTATCCAAACGGCATCAACGGCGACAACGGCAGCGAGATCAGCGGGCTCTCCAAGTCGGAGGCCGACCGGATCGCCCTGCAGGTGCAGTCGGGCACCCTGCCGGTGACGTTCTCGACGCTCTCCGAGGACATCGTCTCGGCCACCCTGGGCAAGTCGGCGCTGCACAGCGGCCTGATCGCGGGCGCCGCCGGCCTGATCTTCGTGATGATCTTCCTGATCGCCTTCTACGGCTTCCTGGGAGTGATCGCCGACTTCGCGCTGATCATCTACGGGCTGTTGCTGGCGGGCATCGTCGCGCTCATCCCGGTCACCATGACCCTGCCCGGGATCGCCGGCACCATCCTCACCATCGGTGTTGCCGCAGATGCCAACATCGTCATCTTCGAGCGGATCAAGGAAGAGGTGCGGGCGGGCAGATCGATCCGCTCGGCGATCTCCACCGGCTACCGGCGCGGCTTCCACACGATCATCGACGCCAACGTCATCACGCTGATCGCCGCCGGCGTGCTCTACGTGTCGTCGACGTCCTCGGTCAAGGGCTTCGCGCTGATGCTCCTGATCGGCGTCATCACGTCGATCTTCACCGCCGTCGTCGCCACCCGGGCGATGCTCGGCGTCCTCTCCGGCTTCTCGTTCATGTCCAGCCCACGCGTCCTGGGGGCGGTCGGCACCGGCGACCGCTGGAAGCGCTTCGACTTCATCGGCCGCCGCCACATCTGGTTCGCCGTCTCGGCCGTCGTGATCGTGGCCGGCGCGATCAGCCTGGGCACCAGGGGGCTCAACCAGGGCATCGACTTCACCGGCGGCAGCCAGCTCGACTTCCCGACCACCAAGGCGCTCACGACCGCCCAGATGACCAACATCGTGTCGCCGTTCACCGGCTCCGGCACGGTCGTCCGCGGCGTCGTCGGCGCCCACTCCACCAGCGGCAACACGTTCACCCACTTCCAGGTGCAGTCGCACTTCCTCAACCAGCACACGAGCAAGGAGCTGCAGGCGGCGATCGAGCAAAACGCCGGCACCCAGCCCGGCCAGATCAGCCTGCGCAATGTCTCGGCGTCGTTCGGGCAGTCGGTGCTGCACTCCGCCTACCTGGCGATCGCCTTCTCGCTCCTGATCATCTTCCTCTACATCTGGTACCGGTTCGAGTGGACGTTCGCGGTGCCGGTGATGGTCGCGCTCGCCCACGACATCCTGATCACGATCGGCATCTACTCGCTCTCCGGGCGGGCGGTCACCGCCGACACGGTGGCGGCCGTGCTGACGGTGCTCGGCTATTCGATGTACGACACGGTGATCGTCTTCGACCGGGTGCGCGAGAACATCCCCATCATGCGCCGGTTCACCGCCTCGAAGATCGTCAACGAATCGCTTGCCGAGACGATCACCCGCTCGCTGGCCACGTCCTTCGTGACGCTGATCCCGGTCGTCCTGCTCTTCATCTTCGGCTCCGGCACGCTGAGCGACTTCGCGTTCGCGCTGATCATCGGCATCGCCTCCGGCGCCTACTCGTCGATCTTCATCGCGGCGCCGATCCTGGCCATGCTGATGGAGCGCCAGCCGGCCTTCATCAAGCGCCGGCACGACCTCGACCGGGGCGTCGCCGAGGAGCCGGCCGCCCGGCCGCGGGCGCTCGCCCCTGCGACCCAGGGCGCTCCCGCACCGGCGGCCACCCCCGAGCCCGCCGCCCCGCGCCGGCGCCGCCGCCGCGCCCACGGCCGCCACCGCTGACAACACTCGCGTGTACCTCTCTAAAGTTCGACTCGAGGGTGGCCGATACGAGAATGGACCCATGGGATCGGCCAACGCATCTTCCGACCGGCGATTCTCCGACCTGATTGCCGTCATCGAAGCGACGCGATCGCTCGCCTCGGCGAGCGACGTCGGCGACACGATGTCGCTCTTCGCGCGCGAGCTGACCCTCCTCTTCGACGCCGCCGCCTGCGTCATCTCCCGCTACGACGGGTCGACGGACACGGTCAAGGACTGGGCAGCATTCGTGCTGCCGCCGGCCACGCTGTCGTCCCAGGCCGAGCAGTACAAGCTGTCGGACTACCCGGCCACTCGCCGCGTGCTGACCGAGGCCATCGAGCTCTCGACCACGGTCGGCGACGACGGCGACCCGGCCGAGCACCAGTTCCTGGAGCAGATGGGCTTCAAGGCGAACCTGATGCTGCCGCTGGTGGTGGGCGATCAGGTGCGGGGGCTGATCGAGCTCTTCGACACCCGCGCCAGGGTGTTCACGGCGGCCGAGCGCCAGTACTGCCGGCTGCTCGCCGACCAGGCCGGAGTCGTGCTGGCGGCCGCGCGCCTCTCGGAGCAGCTGGAGGAGCAGCACGTCGCCACGGTGGCGGCGCTGGCAGCGGCGCTCGAAGCAAAGGACGCCTACACCGGCGGCCACGCCCAGGCGATCGCCGAGTTCGCGGTCGCGGTCGGCGAGCAGCTCGGGATCTCCGGTCGCGAGCTGAAGGCGGTGCGGATGGCGGCCCTGCTCCACGACGTCGGGAAGATCGGGATCCCCGAGTCGATCCTGAACAAGCCCGGCCCGCTGACCGACGACGAGTTCACCGTCATGAAGCGACACACGGTGATCGGCGCCGACATCATTGCCGGCATCCCCGGCATGGACGAGGTGAAGCTGCTGGTGCGCGCGAGCCATGAACGCTGGGACGGCCGCGGCTATCCGGACGGCCTGTCGGGCAACGACGTCCCCCGCGGGAGCTATGTGATCGCCGTCTGCGACGCCTACCACGCGATGACCGAGGACCGGGTCTACCGCAAGGCGATGTCGGCCGAGCTGGCCGTCCAGGAGCTTCGCCGCTGCTGCGGGACGCAGTTCATGCCGGCCGCCGTCGAGGCGCTGGAGAAGGTCGTCCGCGAGGGTATTACCGAGCGCATCCGCTTCCCCGAGGCCGCCTAGCGCCCCCGCGGTGACTAACAGGTGCCTGGCACCTGTTAGTCATGTTGCACGCGCAACGGTCCGAATACCAGGTGCCAGGCACCTTTTATTCAGGTGACTGCGTCGGCGGCGGTGACGAGCCGTCCGCCGCGCTCCACCACCCAGTCCAATAGACGCTCGTAGGCGGCGTCCCAGCCGCGTGCCGAGGCCGGGTCGAAGCGGTCGTTGTGCCAGAGCAGGGCGACCGTACCGCGGGCAGCGGCGACCCGCTCCAGCAACGCGGCAGCACGCTCGAATCCGGCGCCGGCGTCGAGGTTCAGGTAGCGCGCCTCGGCGAGCGTCGCATCCATCACCGCCAGCGGCAGCTCGACCAGGTCGAGCGGCCGGTCGGCCGCAAGGTCGTAGGGGCGGTAGGGATGGCAGAACCCGGCTCGCAGGCCGGGCCGGTCGGCGTATCCCTGGCTGGAGTCGTAGGAGAACCCGCGGGCGGCCAGAAGCGGCAGGGTGTGGTGCGTGTCGTGGCGCAGGTAGTGGAAGCGGACGCCGCGTACGGGGGCGCCGGCGAGCGCCTCCAGGCGCGATCGCTGCTCGTCCAGTAGCTCCGGCCGGCGGCTCGCCTCATAGCTCGGGTGGAGGGCCAGCTCGTCGCCCTGGCCGAGCACCTGCGAGACCACCGCCGCTCGCGCCCGGTCGTAGCCGGGACCGTCCGCCGGATGTGTGTGGCCGGCCATCACGAAGTGCGTCGACCGGGCGCCGCGCAGCGCCTCCAGGTCGTGCATGCGGGCGAACGACCAGTTCGGGTCGCTGCCGCGCATACGGTGGAGCGGCGCCGCGGCCAGGCCGCGCAGCTCGGCCGCCAGCTCGGACGACCGACCCGCGGTGGCGGCGGCCCGGGCCCGGGCAGCGGCTCCGGCGAACGCCCGCCGGCCACTCCAGCGCACCGGCACGTCGATGTCGTGCGTGAGGGCGACGGTGAACGTGCGGTCGGCCGGGGCGGCGCCGATCGCCTCGCGGAACCGCTCCGCGAGCGCGTCCACCGCCGGATGCTCGGGATCGGCGAGCGCCGACGAGGCCGTGAAGCGTCCGTGGCGGTCGCGCGGCGAACCCGGCCGCTCCTCCCACCGCGAGAGATGCCAGAACGCGCTCGCCACCACGTCCTCGACCCCGTCCCCGAAGTCGAGGAGGCCGCCCGGCACGAGCACCGGCGGATCGGAGGCGCCGGAGGCGAAGTACATCCAGGCCCGCTCGGAGCCCGCGAGCCGCGGCCCCGGATAGTCGACGGGCGGCACGTCGGCGCAGGTCGAGGCGAGCGTCTCGATCGCCCAGGCCGCCTTCCCCCGAAAGCCGTCGGGCAGGTCTTCGAGGCTCACCGGGCGCTCCGCCGCAGCACGCCGTACCACTGGCTGACGGCGGGGCGGGGGTCGCGCAGCGAGAGCACCGGCTCCGAGAACGGCGGCCGCAGCGGGGCGGCGAAGGCGCGCAGCGAACGACCCTCGGCCCGGCTCTCGCGGACGTGGCCGGCGAGCGCCACCCAGCGGCGACGGCCGGGCCGCTGGACGGCCGGCCGGACCGGGCGTCCCAGAGCATCCAGATAGGCCATCGCCACCAGGTCGACCCCGCAGTCGGCGGCCAGGCCGTGCCACTGCCAGAGGCGGGCGTTCACCTCCATCAGCTTGAAGCGGCCGTCGCGCGGATCGCGCTTGAACTCCACCTGCGACGTGCCGTGGAATCCGAGCTCGCGAAGCAGGCGCAGGGCGGCATCCACGGCGTCCTCGTCCCACACCGCCTCGCCGATCCTGCACGTGCCGACGCCGGCGGGCATCTGCAGGAGCTTCCGGCCGCAGAAGACCCCCAGCGGCCGGCCGTCGCGGGCGATGTAACTGCCGACCGTCCACAGGCAGTCGTCGCCGCCGGGGATCAGCTCCTGGAACATCGGCTCGTCGGCCGCCGCCTCGCGGTAGGCGGCGACCAGCTCGGCGGGCTCGCTGGCCCTGACCAGCGGCCGGCCCTGCCGGCGCTTGAAGTCCGACCCGCGGGACGGCTTCATGACCGCCGGATAGGGGATCTGGTAGGCGGCGTCCCAGGCGGCGCCCTCGGACTCCGGATAGGCGGTCTGGGGGAGACCGACGCCGGCCTGCTCGGCCGCCGCGTACTGGAACCGCTTGGCCTGCATGGCCTCGAGGAGTGCCGGCGGCCCGGCCGGCAGGAGCAGCGGCTCCTCGGCGGCCCGGGAGACCGCGATCAGGTACTCGTCGTGGGTCGGGATCGCGACCGCCCGCCCGTGCAGGCCCGCGGCCAGCTCGCGCAGGAACTCCGCGAACGCCGCCGGCTTGGCGGCGGGATCGGGGCACACCACCGGCAACGCCAGGCGCGATCGCAGGCCAAGCGCATCCGGCCGATGGTCGACGGCGATCACCGGCGCCCGCAGCCGGGCCAGCCGGCGGATCGCCGAGAGCCCGTTCACGAAACCGCAGTCGAAGACGACCGCCGGCGGCCTCGACTGACCGCTCAGGTGCCGGTCCAGCCGGCCGGCCAAAGACGCGCCGCCCATCTACTCGTATCCGAGGTCGCGCAGCCGTTCCAGGATCCGCGCCTCCTCGTCGTCCGAGTAGACGCCGGACTCGCTGGCCGCGGCCGCCGCGGGCGCGACCGAACGCAGCTCGTCGGCGGTCTCCAGGATGCCCTCGATGGGCGGTTCGATCCCCTCCGTGGCCAGGCCGTGCAGGCGCAGGATGGTGGCCGCCAGCTGGACGATGCCGCTGCCGTCCGGCGACCCGCCGGCACGGATTCCCGGGCCCGCGGCGGCCAGGATGCCGTCGACGCCGTGATGGCCCGAATAGCCGTAGAACGACTCCGGGTCGAGGCGGTCGTGGCGCTCGAACGCTTCCGGCCAGGCCCGCCGCGACGACTCGACGTGGACGCGCTCGTCACGGGGCAGGATCACCAGCTCCGGCGCCTTGCCGGTGTGCTCGCCGTGGTAGAGGTCGCTGCCGCGCAGCACCTCGAACAGCGGCTCTCCGGTGGCCGGGTGGGGGATGGCTGCCAGCTCGTCCGCCAGCCGCTCGCGGTAGGCGGCGTCGGTGCGGGCGCCCGTCACCTCGCCGAGGTAGATCTGGCCGCCGGTGGCAAAGCAGTAGGCGCGGGTGCGCCCGAAATCGATGTCGGCGAACGCCCGGTCGGCGGCCGGCGACGGGACACCTGGCACGCGGTCGAGCAGCGGGGCGTACCAGCGGGTGGTGCGGGCGAGCTTGCTGTCGATACGGGCGAGCAGGTCGAGCCGGCCCCGCCGTAGCTGCTGCAGCGAGCACCGCCGGTAGCGGAGATGCCCGTGTTGCTCGAGCCAGGTGTTGGCGTGGAACGTCCAGTGGATCGGCTTCATGCCGTGGTCGGACATGATGATCACGGTCGGCTCCTCGCCGTAGAGCTCGCGGGCGCGCTCGATCAGCTCGCCGCAGACCCGGTCGACTGCGCGGTAGACCTGCACCAGCTCGTCGCCGGAGCCGGCCTGCGCGTGCGCCGGGTGGTCGGCCTCCAGGCGGGCGTAACCGAGGTGGCCGGCGAAGTCAGTGGACATGAAGTCGACCGCCAGGAGGCCCAGGTCCGGCTCCATCTCCATGGCCATCCGGCAGACGTCGCCGACCTCGTCCACGTGCTCCACGAGCAGCCTGGCAAAGCGCTCGAAGTCCTCCCACCAGCGCTCCTTCATCGGGTGGTGGGCGGTGACCAGGTCGGGGAGGGCGGCCTGGATCCGCTCGCGGGCCGAGGCGGGGGTGATCTGCGGCGCCGACGGACCGCCGTAGCCGGTGACCAGGACACCGGCCATCTCCTCGCCGGGGTACGTGAACGGCACCGTCACGAAGGCCGAGCGGATCCCCGCCTCGCCGAGCGCCCGCCACACCGGCGCGCCGCTTCGGCTGGCGGCGCTCTCAACCCGGGAGAGGCTGCGGTTGGGGTTGGAGGAGAAGTTGAAGATGCCGTGCGCCCCCGGGTTCAGGCCGGTCAGGAAGGACGACCAGGCGGTCGGCGTGACAGCCGGGATGGTCGACCGCAGGCGGCCGAACGTGCCACGCTCGGCGATGCCGGCCAGCGTCGGCAGTGCGCCCTCGGCGAGCAGCCGGTCGACCAGCGCCGGGTCGGCCCCGTCCAGTCCGAGGACGAGGACCCTCACGCCGGCACGGCAACCGGGCGGCTGGCGAGCACGCGCCGGTAGACCGCCTCCATCGCCGGCCCCGGCGGCCCCAACCGCTCGCGGACGACCCGCTCGTTGCGCTCGCCGTAGGCCTGGCGCAGGTCGGGATCGGCGACCAGCTTGCGCAGCGCCGCCTCGCAGGCGTCGGTGTCGCGGCAGTCGATGACCTCGCCGCCGTCGCCCTGGGTGATCCACTCGTCGATCGTGATCGCGTCGCCCATGATCATTGGCAGCCGCGACGCCATGCACTCGATCATCGACGCGGGCGTGGCGTCGGTCGACGCGATCGAGACGCTCAGGTCGCAGGACGCGCAGAGCTCCGGTAGCTCGTCCGGGCCGGCGAAGATCTGCACCAGCCGGTCGCGCAGCTCCAGGCCGTCGATCAGCTGGTCGATCTCGTCGCGGATCCAGCCGCCGCGGGCGGCCATGACCAGGCGCAGCCGCGGCTCGTCGCGGGAGACGCGGGCGAAGGCGTTCAGAAGCACGTCCAGGTTCGTATTGGGGCGGTAGTTGCGAAGCGACAGGACGACCAGCGAGTCGTCCGGCCAGCCATAACGGGCGGCCAGCCCGGACCGCCGATGGTCGGGCGAGAAGCGGTCGGGATCGCAGTACCAGACGATCCGGTCAACGCGGTCGGCGGGCGCGCCCAGGCGGACGGTCTCCTCGGCGTTTCCGAGCGAGGAGACGACGAAGTGATCGCCGGCGGCGATCGCCGCCGCCACCCGGCGGCGGCCCCGCTCGCGCTCCCGCCCGTAGGTGAAGATGTCGGTGTTCCAGGGGCTCATGACCAGCGGGTGGACATCGGCCTCGGCCGCCCACCAGCCGTACGGCAGCAGGTAGTGGGCGTGCACCAGGTCGATGTCGAGGCGGGTCGCCAGGTTGCGGATGGCGCCCGCGAAGCGGAGCTTGCGGACGCCCTTGATGCGGGTGCCCAGCTCCAGCGTTCGGATCTGGTGGGCGGTGATCGAGTCCAGCTCGCCCGGCCGGTCGGTGATCCGGTCGGAGACGATGTGCACGTCGTGGCCGAGCTCGGCCAGCCGCCACGCCCAGCGTAGGAAGATGATCGAGCGGCCGTCGCCGACCCCCAGGATGCGCAGTCGAGTCGCTGCCATGGGCGCCGATTCTAGTGATGCCGGGGTCGCCGACCCCCCGGTACGATGCCGCGCGTGACCGCCAGACGGGTGATGATCGTGGGCCTCGACTGCGCCCCGCCGGAGATCGTCTTCGACGACATGCGGGCCGAGCTGCCGGTGCTCTCGGGCCTGATGGAGCGCGGGGCGTGGGGGCCGCTCGAGTCCTGCGACCCGCCGATCACGATCCCTGCTTGGTCGTGCATGACGAGCTCCAAGGACCCGGGCACGCTGGGCGTCTACGGATTCCGAAACCGCGCCGACCACTCCTACGACAAGATGACGTTCGCCACCGCCGACAAGATCCACGAGGACCGGCTGTGGGACATCCTGAGCCGCGCCGGAAAACGCTGCGTCGTGCTCGGCGTCCCACAGACGTTCCCGCCCAGCGCGGTCAACGGCGACATGGTGTCCTGCTTCCTCGCGCCCTCGACCGACTCCCGGTACACCTACCCGCCCGAGCTGAAGGACGAGATCCGGCGGGTCGTCGGCCAGTACATGATCGACGTGCCGGACTTCCGAACCGACGAGAAGGACCGGTTGATGCGCGACATCCGGGAGATGACGCGCCGCCGCTTCCAGCTCGCCCGCCACCTGCGGGACACGCGCGAGTGGGACTTCTTCATGATGGTCGAGATGGGGCCCGACCGCTTGCACCACGGCTTCTGGCGGTTCTACGACCGAAAACACCCCGACTATGTGGCCGGCAACGCCTACGAGGACGCGTTCCGCGACTACTACCGCTATCTCGACTCCGAGATCGGGTCGCTGATCGAGGGTCTCGGCGACGACACCGCCCTGCTCGTCGTCTCCGACCACGGCGCGCAGGCGATGTTCGGCGGCATCCAGGTCAATGAGTGGCTGATCCAGAACGGCTACCTGTCGCTGATCGACCCGCCGACCGTGCCGACGCCGATCGGCCGCTGCCAGATCGACTGGCCGCGCACCCGCGTCTGGGCGGACGGCGGCTACTACTCGCGGATCTTCCTGAACGTGGCCGGCCGCGAGCCGGAGGGCGTCGTCCAGCCGGCAGCCTACGAGTCGCTGCGTGACGAGCTGATCGAGGGGCTGGAGGCGCTCGGCGACGAGCACGGCCGGTCGATCGGCACCCGGGTGTTCCGGCCGACCGACTTCTACCGGGTGACGAACGCTGTCCCGCCCGACCTGATCGCCTACTTCGGCAACCTGACCTGGCGCTCGATCGGCTCGCTGGGTGACGGACGTCTGCACGTGCGCGAGAACGACACCGGCCCCGACGACGCCAACCACGCCAAGCTCGGGATCGCGATCATGGCCGGGCCCGGCCTGCCGTCCGCGCTCCCGGCCGACGCGCACCTCTTCGACATCGCGCCGACGGTGCTGACCGCGCTCGGCCAGCCGGTGCCGGAGGACATGCGCGGGCGGGTCCTCCGCTAGCCGGTGGATGCCGCCGAGCTCCTGGACGGTCTGCGGGCGATCGCCCGCGAAGGGCTCGAATATGCCGACAACCCCTACGACCGCGCCCGCTACCAGCGGCTGGCGGAGCTCATCGAGCGCGCCTACACCGATCTCACCGGCCTGGCGGCCGAGACGGTGAGCGAGCGCTTCCGGGTCGACCTGGGCGCGCCGACCGCGAAGGTCGGGACGACGGCGGTCGTTCCCGACGGCAGCGGCCGGGTGCTCCTGCAGCGGCGGGCCGACGACGGCCGCTGGGGCCTCCCCGGCGGCTGGCTCGACCCGGGCGAGCTGCCCGAGGAGGGCGTCGTCCGGGAGGTCGCCGAGGAGACGGGGGTGACCGTGGAGGTGGAGCGGCTGACCGACGTTCGCGGACGCCGCGCGTCGCTGCCGGCGACCCCACACTCGCAGGTCGGCCTGACCTACCTGTGCCGCATGGTGGGCGGCGAGCCGCGACCCGACCACGAGTCGCTGGAGGTCGCCTGGAAGCATCCCCGCGACGTGGGCGAGTGGCACGCCGATCACGGCGAACGGGTGCAGGCGACGCTCGGCAGGACGCCGTGACGCGGGTTTCCCACCCCAGTACGATGGTTGCATGACGGTCCGGGTGACCAACCGCCGCCAGACGATGGCGCGGGTGCGTGAGATCACACAGGTCGCGGCCAAGCACGGCTTCGGCTACGCGTTCGATCGCTGGCCGCGGCGCCGCCGCTCGCAGCCGCCGGAGTCGGCGGCGGCGCTGGGGCGGCACCTGCGCGACCTACTGGACGAGCTGGGGCCGACATTCGTCAAGTTCGGCCAGCTCCTGTCGACCCGCCCCGACCTGGTGCCCGAGGAGGTGTCGGTGGAGCTTCGCCAGCTCCAGGACTCGGTGCGGCCGTTCTCGTTCGAGGAGGCGCGGGCGGTCATCGAGACCGAGTTGCGAGCCGACCTGGACACGCTCTTTGCCTCGTTCGACCCGGTGCCGGTGGCCGCGGCCTCGATCGGCCAGGTGCACATGGCGGAGCTGCAGTCGGGCCGGCGGGTGGCGGTGAAGGTGCAGCGCCCGCAGGCGGCGCGCCAGATCGAGTCCGACCTGGCCATCCTCTACCAGCTGGCAAGGATGGCCAAGCGGCGCGTCGAGCGGCTGCAGTTCATCGACACGGTGGGCGTGGTGGACGAGTTCGCGCGCTCGATCCGGCGCGAGCTCGACTATCGCATCGAGGCCCGCAACGCCGAGGCATTCCGGCGCAACTTCGCCGACGAGCCGCGGGTCGTCATCCCCAAGGTGTACTGGACGTACTCCAGCGAGCGGGTACTGACGCTGGAGTGGCTGGACGGCCCCAAGCTCGGCGAGCTCGACCTGGACGCGACGCCGATGGAGGAGCGGCGGCGGCTGGCGCTGCTGGTCGCCGATGCCTGGCTGGAGATGATCTTCCGGCACGGCCTCTTCCACGCCGACCCCCACCCGGCGAACATGTTCGCGCTCACCGACGGCCGCCTGGGCCTGATCGACTTCGGCCAGATCGGCACCCTTTCGGAGGGCGACATGCGCCGGCTGACGCGGCTCCTGCTGGACTGCGTGAACGAGAATGTGGACGCCCTGCCGCGGCGCCTGTACGAGCTGGGCGTGCGCTTCGACCGCGAGCAGGAGGAGGAGTTCCGGATCGAGCTGCGCGAGGTCTTCTACCGATACCACGGCGCCTCGCTGGGCGAGATCGATCCGCTGCAGGTGATCCGGGAGGCGTTCACGCTGATCTACAGCATGCAGATCCGGCTGCCCACCCGCTTCGCGCTCCTGGACAAGACACTGGCCACGCTGGGCAGCGTCGGCACCGAGCTCTACCCCGATTTCAACGTCTTCGAGGTGGCCGAGCCGTACGCCACCGAACTGGTCGCCCGCCGCTACTCGCCGGGAGCGATCGCGGAGCGGGGAGTGGAGGGGCTGCAGCAGTACGGCGGCATGCTGATGGAGCTGCCCTACCAGATCCACGACACGCTGGAGGCGCTGCGCGACGGCGAGGTCGAGGTGAGCTTCCGTCACAAGGGCCTGGACGAACTGATCGACAAGGGCGACGTGATCGCCAACCGGCTCGTGATCGCGATCGTCATCTCCGGCATCCTGATCGGGTCGTCCCTGATCGGGATCTCGGCCAAGGGCGGAGTGCACCTCTTCGGCATCTCGATCTTCGCCCTGCTCGGGTTCTTCGCGGCGGCGGCGCTGAGCGTCGTGCTGGTCGCCTCGATCGTTCGCAGTGGCCGCCTCTAGCGAATGTTGACGCCTTTGTGACGAATGAGAATCCGGGGTCAGACCCCGGATTCTCACGCCCTCGCCGTCCGGGACGGCTCCTAGCATGGACGCATGGCTGCCTCCGCCTCCTGGAGCTTCAATCCCTGTCCGCCGGAGACGGCCGATGCGCTTGCCGACGCGCTCGGGCTGCACCGCGTGACGGCCGAGACGCTCGTCCGCCGTGGCTACGACACGCCCGAGGCGGCGGCTGCCTTCCTGGACGCCGAGATCGGCCATGACCCGCTGCTCCTGGGCGACATGGCCGCGGCCTGCGACCGCCTCGCCCGCGCCGCCGAGGCGGGCGAGCGGGTATGCGTGCACGGCGACTATGACGCCGACGGCATCTGCGCAACGGCGCTCGCGGTGCTCGCCCTGCGGTCCGCGGGCATCGAGGCGGAATGGCACCTGCCGAGCCGCTTCGACGAGGGGTATGGGCTCGCCGCCGAGACGGTCGAGCGGCTCGCGGCTGACGGTGTCCAGCTGCTGATCACGGTCGACTGCGGGATCACCGCCGCCGGCCAGGTCGGACGCGCCCGCGAGCTGGGGATGGACGTGATCGTGACCGACCACCACCAGCCGGCCGATCGGCTGCCGGACTGCCCGCGGGTCTGCACGCGGCCCTCGTCCTATCCGTTCCCGGAGCTCTGCGGCACCGGCGTCGTCTTCAAGCTCGCGGTGGCGCTGCACCGGCGGCTCGAGCTCGATCCAGCCGGGCTCGACGAGCACCTCGATCTGGTCGCCCTGGCCACGATCGCCGACGTTGTGCCGCTCGTGGACGAGAACCGCTCGCTCGCCCGGGCGGGGCTGCGCCGGCTCGCCCGCACCACCAAGCCGGGCCTGCGGGCGCTGATGCGGACGGCCCGCGTCGACCGGCCAAACGTGACCGCATCCGACGTCGGCTTCCGGCTGGCCCCCCGGATCAACGCCGCAGGCCGCCTCTGCCACCCGGCCCAGGCGCTCGAGCTGCTCCTGACCGGCGACGAGCGGCGGGCCGGCGAGTTGGCCGACCGGCTGGAGGTGCTGAACCGCCGCCGCCAGTCGGTCGAGGACGAGATCCTGCGCGACGCCGTGGCGCAGGTCGACGCGGCCGGAACCGATTGGCAGGCCCGCAAGGCATACGTGCTGGCCTCGCGTGACTGGCACGAGGGGGTGATCGGGATCGTCGCCTCGCGCCTGGTCGAGCGTTACCGGCGGCCCGTCGTCCTGATCGCCATCGACGACGACGAGGCCAAGGGATCGGGGCGGAGCATCCCCGCCTTCGATCTGCACGGCGGCCTGGCCGCAGCCTCGGGCCACCTACGCCGGTTCGGCGGCCACCGGGCAGCCGCTGGGCTGACGATCGACGCGACGGCGATCCCGGCGTTCGCCGACACCCTGGCCGAGCACGCCGCGCAGGCGCTGGCCGGCGCCGACCTCGCCCCGCGGCACCGGGTGGATGCCGTGATGGCGCCGGCCGAGGTGTCGCTGGAGCTGATCGACGAGCTGGAGCGGCTCTCGCCGTTCGGCCTCGGCAACCCTTCGGTCACCCTCCTCGCCCCGGCGGCCACCCTGCACGGCGTCGAGCGGATGGGGGAGGGTAAGCACCTGCGCTGCGCCGTCGAGCTGGGTGGATACCGGTGCCGTGGCGTCGGATTCGGCATGGGCGGCCAGGCTGGGGAGCTCGGCGCTCCCGGCCGCTACGACGTCGCTTACCGAATCCAGCGCAACCGCTGGAACGGTGCAGTGACCCCGCAGATGCTCCTGCGCGCCCTGGCCCCCTCGCCCTCGGGTCTGCAGCCGCCGCAGGGCGAGCTTCCGACAGGCGGGGCAGCCTGCGTCGCGCGGGTGCACGACCAGCGCGGAGGCGGTGTTCAGATCGCCACCATCGCGCGCTACCTGGCCGCGGGCGAGCCGCTCCTTGTCCTGGTCGCCGACGTCCGGCGGCGCTCGGCGATGCTCGCCGGGCCCCTCCACCCGGAGCGGCTGGGCGACGGCCCGGTGGCCCTCGCGACGTATGCCGAGCTGGGCGAGCTCGCGGAGCCGCCGGCGCGGGTGGTCGCGCTCGATCCTCCCGCCGATCCCGACCAGGGCGCAGCGCTCACCGAGCTCTGCTCGCTGACGACGGTACACCTCGTCTGGGGGCCGGCCGAGATCGAGTTCGCCCGCCAGGTGGCGGAGCAGGCGGAGCCGCTGCGCGACGTGCTGGCCATGGTCTGGCGCGCCCAGCGGACGGGGGCCAAGCTGCCGCTGGCCGCGGCCACCCTCGAGCGCTGCCGGGCCGTGCTGGCCGAGGTCGGCCTGAACGGCGTGCTGCCGGCCGAGAAGGTCGACCTGGAGCAGTCCGCCACCTACCGGGATGCCCTCGCCCGGGTCGACCGGGTTCGCCGATTCCTGGCATCGGAGCGAGTGGCCGTGTGACAGACCGAGGCGATCCGTCGTTCTGCACCGCGTGCGGCGCGCGCCTCGACCCCGGACAGCGGTACTGCGGCGCCTGCGGGGCACCGGTCTCCGGCGTCCTGCCGGGGCCGCTCGCGGCGCCGCTGCGGCCGCCGGAGACCAGCGGCAAGGCGATCGCCGCGCTCGTCCTGGGCATCGTCGGCGTCCTGTTCGTGCCGCTCGTCTGCTCGATCCTGGCGATCGTCCTGGGCCGGCAGGCCAAGCGCGAGATCGACGCCGATCCCCGGCTGAGCGGCGAGGGAATGGCGACCGCAGGAAGCGTTCTCGGTGTCGTCGGACTGTGCCTGTTTGCGATCGGCGTCCTGCTGCTGCTCCTGCTCGTCGCGGCCAGCCAACCGGGCTGAGGGCGGGACGCTGACCGAAGACGCCGAAAAGCCCGCCAACTACAATGTGGATATGGCGACCGTGCCTCGCAGCGCCGAGGCCGAACGGCACGACCATCTTCTGGCCGAGCTGCTCGGCCAAGTGACGGCATACAACCCCGACGCCGACAGCGGCTTGATCAGCCGTGCCTTCGACTATGCCTGCGACCACCACGCGGGCCAGATGCGCAAGAGCGGCGAGACCTTCATCCATCACCCATGGGCGGTGGCAGTGATCTCCGCCGAGTTGAAGTTGGACACCGCGACAATCGCCGCGGCGCTTCTCCACGACACCGTCGAGGACACGCACGCCGAGCTGGAGGACGTCCGGGAGCGCTTCGGCGACGATGTGGCGACCCTGGTCGACGGCGTCACCAAGCTGGCCCGGATCAGCTTCCAGAGCCGCGAGCAGGCCCAGGTCGAGAACTACCGCAAGATGATCCTGGCAATGGCCCAGGACCTGCGGGTGGTGCTGATCAAGCTCGCCGACCGCCTGCACAACATCCGCACGATCGCCGCGGTCGGCAAGCAGAAGCAGCTGCAGACGGCCCGCGAGACGCTCGAGATCTATGCCCCGCTGGCCCATCGCCTGGGTATCCACACGATCAAGTGGGAGCTCGAGGACCGGGCGTTCCAGACGCTCCAGCCCCGCCGCTACGCCGAGATCGAGGCGATGGTCGACCAGACCCGCGGCGACCGCGAGCGGTACGCTGACCAGGCCTCGACGATTCTCCTGCGGGAGATGGACGAGGCGCACATCGAGGTCGACATCTCCGGCCGCGCCAAGCACCTCTACTCGATCTACGTGAAGATGGCGCAGGGCGGCAAGGAGTTCAACGAGATCTACGACCTGACGGCGATCCGCGTCCTGGTCGAGTCGCTGAAGGACTGCTACGGCGCGATCGGCATCATCCACTCGCTGTGGAAGCCGATGCCGGGCCGGTTCAAGGACTACATCGCGATGCCCAAGGTGAACATGTACCAGTCGCTGCACACGACGGTGATCGGTCCCCAGGGCAAGCCGCTGGAGATCCAGGTGCGCACGAACGAGATGCACCAGACCGCCGAATACGGCATCGCCGCTCACTGGCTGTACAAGGAGCGCCCGCACGCCAGCGGCCGCGACGCGTCGGGGATGGCCTGGCTGAGCCAGCTGATCGACTGGCAGAAGGACGCCCACGACCCCAGCGAGTTCATGGACACGCTGCGCGTCGACCTCTTCGCGGACGAGGTGTACGTGTTCACCCCGAAGGGCGAGGTGAAGAGCCTGCCCGTGGGAGCCACGCCGCTCGACTTCGCCTACGCCGTGCACACCGACGTCGGCCACCGCTGCGTCGGCGCCAAGGTGAACGGCCGCATCGTGCCGCTGCACTACCAGCTGCGCTCGGGTGAGTTCGTCGAGGTGCTGACCTCCAAGCAGGAGCGCGGTCCGTCTCGGGACTGGCTGAACCTGGTCAAGTCGTCGCGGGCCAAGAACAAGATCCGCCAGTGGTTCAGCCAGCAGCAGCGCGAGGACCTGGAGCTGAAGGGGCGCGAGTCGCTGCAGCAGGCGCTGAAGTCGAACGGGCTGCCGCACCAGAAGGTGACCTCCTCGCCGCTCCTGGCCGGGATCATCCGGGACATGGGCTTCAAGAAGGCGGACGACTTCTACGTGGCCATCGGCGCCGGCAAGATCCAGGTCGGCCAGGTGGTCGGCAAGGTGCTGGGCAAGCTGAAGACGGTCGAGGTGGTGACGCCGGAGCCGGAAGTCTTCCAGAAGCGGGCGCCGCGCCGGCCGACCGCCTCGTCGTCCTACGGAATCGTGGTCGAAGGCGCCGCCGACCCGAACGTTCTGGTGCGCATGGCGAAGTGCTGCACGCCGGTGCCCGGCGACGAGATCTGCGGCTACATCTCGCTCGGCCGGGGGATCACGATCCACCGCGACGACTGCCCCAACGTGCGCGCGCTGAAGCGGAACCCGGAACGGTTCACTGCGGTCCGCTGGGACGACGACGAGACGGCGATCAGCTCCTTCCGGGTGACCATCGCCCTGCAGTCCTGGGACCGGCCGCGGCTGCTGGAGGACGTCGCCCGCACGTTCGCCGAGCATGGCGCCAACATCGTCGAATACGGGGGCCACGTCAGCGATCAGATGGCGCGCAACTGGTACACGGTCGAGGTCGGGGATGTGAAGGCGCTGCGCGCGCTGCTCACGCTCCTTCGCAACCTGGACGGTGTCTTCGACGCCTACCGGGTCACCCCCGGCAGCTGATCAGCCGGCGATCTCGCCGGCCAGCTTGCGCAGATCCGCCTCGACCAGGGCGGAGGCATGCCGGTTGTCGGCAAGCCCGAGCGCAAGCACTGGACCGCCGGCGAAGGCGATGTCGTACTGGCCGGTGGTCCCCGGGAGCGTTCCCGGCACGCCGGGCGGGTGCGGATCGACCACGATGGTCGCGCGGTCGACGACCTTGTACCGGGTCGCGGGAACACCCGAGCTCAGGTGCTCGTCGTAGAGCAGGATCGAGCGGGCGCAGCGGGCGGCGGCCGAAGGTCGCGGCAGCACGACCAGGAGCAGCGTCGCGCGGGCGGAGCCGCCGCGGGGAGGGATCCTCCGGTCGCCGGCGACAAGCGAGTAGCGGGGGTGCACGTACCCGCGGTGGTGCATCGTGGCAGAGAGTTGCCCGAGATACGGCGGCGTCGAAGTGCAGCGCCAGGACGAAGGATCGTGCTGCAGCTGGGGCCTGGCGAGGCCGTCCCGGACGGCCTGCGCCTGCGCCTGGGCGGCGGTCATCACGCCGTGCGCCGAGGACCGGCCGAGGCACCCGGCCGCAATCGCAGCCAGAAGCACCGCCACAGTCGCCGCGCGGGCCATCGCAGCGACGACGGTACCACCCGTCCCGGCCGGTAGACTGGGGCCGGATGGAGACCCCACAGGGCGAGACGCTGGTCTGGAAAGGCCACCCGAGCTGGCGGGCAATGCTCCTCTTCTACGTCAAGTGGACGATCATCGCCCTGATCCCGGCGGCGATCTACGTCGTGCTGCAGGCGGCCGGTCAGGACTCCAGCGTGACCTGGCTCGGCGGCGCCACGGTCATCGCCCTGATCCTCGTGTACGTGATCGGCTGGGTGCTCCGGCGCACCACCCGCTATCTGGTGACCGACCGCCGGATCTCGATCCGCACCGGGCTCTTTGCACGCAACGAGCGAACGATGCACGTGGAGAGGATCCAGAACGTGAACATGAGCCAGAACATGTTCCAGCGGCTGCTCGGGATCGGCGACGTCGACTGGGACACGGCCGGCACCGGCGTCGCGGATGCCGAGTTCAGGTTCCGCGGCATCGACGATCCGTCCGAGCTGGTGCGGCTCGTCGACGAATACCACTCGCAGCAGCTCGACCCGGGCCGCACGATGTCCGGTCCGCCCGCCCCGCCGAGCGCGGGGGCCTAGCCCGCGACCCGCCGCCGCCGGGCCGGCGCGGGGTGTAGCGCCGGCGCCCCCAGCCGCCACCGCCCTCGTCGCCGCCGTCGCCGCGCAGGCGGCGGAAGAGCCGTGCCACCTGCGTCCCGGCCGTGATGATCAGGGCGGTCAGACCGAGGTCGACCACGAAGACCGCGAACGGTCCCATGGCGGCCACGATAGCACCGCCACGCCGATAGACTCGGGGCGGTGAGCCCGACCCGCGCCGACGCCATCCGCACGCTCGCCCTGTCGTTCCCGCGAGCGCGCGAGGATCACCCGTTCGGCCCCCAGTCGCACGTCTTCAAGGTGGGTGGGGGCAGCACGATGTTCGCGATCCTGAGCGATGGCCCGCCAGTCTCGGTGACGATCAAGCTGGCCCGGGAGGAGCGGGCGGTGGCGCTCGAGTTCCCGTTCGTGAGCGAAGCCCGCTACGTCGGCCGGTACGGCTGGGTGACGGTGCGCATCGAGGACGGCGACTGCCTGGACGCGGCTCTCGAGTGGCTTCGCGAGAGCTACTGGCTGAAGGCCCCCGCCGAGGTCCGGGACGCCGCATGGGCGTAGAGCCGCCGCGGCGCATCTTCGCCATGGGCGGCGGGGGCTTCTCGACTGAGCCGGAGAACACGCTCCTGGACGACTACCTGCTGTCCCTGGCGCCGTCCGGACAGGCGCCGCGGGTGTGCTTCGTGGGCACCGCCAGCGGCGACACGCCGGAGTACCGCGAGCAGTTCCGCGCCGCCTTCGCCGACGGCCGCTGCGTGCCCTCGGAGCTGACGCTCTTCGAGCGCACGGTCCACGACCTGGACGCATTCCTCGCTGAGCAGGACATCGTCTACGTCGGCGGCGGCAGCACCGTCAACCTGCTCGCCGTCTGGCGGGCGCATGGGGTCGACACGGCGATCCGCGAGGCCTACCAGCGGGGTGTCGTGATGGCCGGGATCAGCGCCGGCATGAACTGCTGGTTCGAGGCGTCGATCACCGACTCCTATGCCCTCGACCGGCTGGCGCCGCTCGCGGACGGCCTCGGGCTGCTCGCCGGTAGCGCCTGCCCGCACTACGACGGCGAGGAGCAACGGCGCCCCACCTACCGCGCCGCGGTCGCCGCCGGGCTGCCGGCCGGCTACGCCGCCGAGGACGGTGTCGGCCTGCTCTTTGAGGAGGGTGAGCTGCGGGAGGCGGTGGCGTCCCTTCCGGCCGCGCGCGCCTACCGGGTGGCGCGCCGTGACGGCGGCGTGATCGAGGAGGAGCTGCCGACGCGCTATCTGGGCGCGTGAATCCAGGGCGCCTGGCAACGTGGTTTCAGGCTTCCCAGTTCTCGGGGGCGTCCCAGGCGGTGCCGCCGGTGTCCCAGCCGACCAGGCAGTAGGGCGAGATGACCGTCGCCACCCGCTCCAGGAACTCCTGGTCGTCGCCGGTGAAGGCATTCGCCACGTCGCTGTCGATGTCGATCTCGGCCACCACCAGGCCGTCGTAGAGCACCGGCACGACGATCTCCGACCGGGTCGAGAGGAAGCAGGCCAGGTAGCGCTCATCGGCCGCCACGTCGTCCACGATCTCGGTCTGCCCGGTCGCGGCCGCGGCGCCGCAGATGCCCTGCCCGATCGGGATTCGCACGTGCTCGGTCGCCTCCGGGCCCTGCCAGGGGCCGAGCATCAGGTCTTGGCCCTCGACCAGGTAGATGCCGACCCACGAGTAGTCGTCGAAGCGGTCGTGCAGGAGGTCGACCGTCTGGCGGAGGATCTCGTCCGACTCCGACTCGCGCGCCACCAGTCGCTCCACCGACTCGAGCACATTGCGGTAGTGCGGCGTTCGGTCGGTCATCCCTCGAGCTCCCGCTCGAATGCGCTGACGGCAGCGCGCAGGCGATCGCCGATCCGCACCGGACGGCGAGTCTCCTCGTCGACGTTGACCAGCGTCTGCTCGGCGCTCACCAGGTGCTCGGCCGATGCCACGTTGACGGCCTGGAAGCTCCAGAGGATGCTGCTTTGGCCGAGCCGGCGGACGCGTGCGAAGACCTCCAGCTCGTCGTCGAAGCGGGCAGGCGCCAGATACTCGACGTGCTGAGCGCGCATCACGAAGTCCGGCGCGCCGGCCGGCGTCGTGAGGAGGTTGAGATGGCGCAGGTACTCGACCCGGGCACGGTCGAAGTAGGGCATGTAGCGCCCGTAGTAGACGATCCCCTGGGCATCCGTCTCGTCGAATCCGACGCGGGTTCGATAGGCAAAGCGGAACGGCGCCCGCCGGTCGGTGACCGCCACCTCAGCCCCTGATCAGCGCCAGCACCTCGTCCCGGCGGGCGCTCATCGTCTCGGCGTCGAGTGCCTCCAGGTTCAGGCGCAGCAGCGGCTCGGTGTTGGAGGGACGGACGTTGAAGTGCCAGTCGGGGAACTCGAAGGAGACCCCGTCGAGGTGAGACACGCGGGTGGCTTCCGGGCCGTAGCGGTCCTTCAGGGCCTGCAGCCGCACCGGGACGTCGTCGACCGTCGAGTTGATCTCCCCGGAGATGAAGTAGCGTTCGCGGTAGGGGGCGAGGAGCTCGGAGAGCGAGCCGCCGCTGCGCGACACGAGTTCCAGCAAGACCAGTGCCGGGACGACTCCGGTGTCGCAGTAGTAGTAATCGCGGAAGTAGTAGTGGCCGGACACCTCACCGGCGAAGACGGCGTCCTCCTTGCGGATGCGCGCCTTGATGAAGGCGTGGCCAACCCGGTTCTCGAGCGGCGTCCCGCCCGCCTCGAGGACCGTGTCGCGAACGGCCCAGGATGCCCGAAGGTCATGGACGATGGTCGCTCCGGGATGCTTCTCCAGCATCGAGCGGGCGATCAGCGCGGTGATCAGGTCGCCGGGGACGAACTCCCCCTGGTCGTCGATGAAGAAGCAGCGGTCGGCGTCGCCGTCCCAGGCGATCCCCAGGTCCGCCCCCTGCTCGCGGACGGCGGCCATGATGAAGCGCCGGTTCTCCTCCAGGAGCGGGTTCGGCTCGTGACTGGGAAACGACCCGTCCGGTTCGAACGCGTTGGTCACGGCCCGGATCGGCAGCCGCGCCAGCAGCGGGCCGACCATCGGCCCGGCCATGCCGTTCGCGGCGTCCATGATGACACGCAGCGGACGCACTGCCGCCGGGTCGATGAACCCCAGCACGCGGTCGTGATATGCGTCGTAGACGTCTCGCTTCGAGACCTCGCCGGCGCGCGCCGGCGAGCCGGCCTTGCCGTCCATGGCCAGCGCCTTGATCCGGTCGAGCCCGCTGTCGCCGCCGACCGGCAGCGCCCCCCGGCGGACGATCTTCATCCCGTTGTAAGCGGCCGGGTTGTGCGAGGCCGTCACCTGGATGCCACCCTGGTAGCCGTACTCGCCGACCGCGAAGTAGAGCATCTCGGTGCCCACCATGCCGATGTCGACAACATCCGCACCGGCGGCGGCAGCGCCCCGCACCGCGGCTGCGGCAATCTCCGGCGACGACAGGCGCATGTCGCGGCCGATCGCCATCGTCTCGGGCTCGAAGGCGGCCACGCAGGCGCCTGCGACGCGCTCGGCGCCCTCCGCATCCAGCTCGTCTGGCACGATCCCACGGACGTCATACGCTTTGAAGACCGAGGGGGAAAGCATCGGCCAGAGTCTAATCAGTGTCACTCTGCGGCCCCTACACGTGGACGACAGCGATCTGCTGTTCGAGCTCTACGTGGCCGACCGCGCCTTCCTGACGCCGTTCGACCCCGCAAGGTCGGAAAGCTTCTATACGCGGGAGGGCCAGCGGGCGTCGCTGGAGCAGCTCGAGCGCGACCGCAAGGCCGACGCCGGCTACCGCTTCCTGATCGAGGCCGGCGGTGAACCGGCGGGCGTCATCTCGGTCAGCAGGATCACCCGCGGGCCGTTCCAGAACGCCGGGCTCGGGTACTGGGTGGCGAAGCGTCTGAACGGGCGCGGCGTGGCCACCAAGGCGGTGCAGCTGGTCTGCGAGTGGGGGTTCGGCGAGGCCGGGCTGCACCGGCTGGAGGCCGCCACCCTGACCGACAATGTCGCGTCGCAGACGGTGCTCACGCGAAACGGCTTCTCCGAGATCGGCCTCTGCCGGAACTACCTGGAGATCGCCGGCCACTGGCGCGACCACCTGCTGTTTCAGCGGACGGTGGAGGACGCCTAGGCGTCCTCCACGGTGCCCGCGCGCTGTAAGGAGATAGGGCGTCGGAGTGCCGGCCCGGATCGGTCGTTACAGGGCCTGGCACCCCCCAGCCGCCCCGATGGAGGTGCCCAACGCGTCGAGGGCGAAGGCGGTCAGGGTCGAAGGCTTCACACCCAAGCCGCTCGGAGCTTCTCGGCGGTTCGGGTGATGTGCTCGGGCATCACCTTCACGTCGGCCAGCACCGGCATGAAGTTCGTGTCGCCGTTCCAGCGCGGCACGACGTGCAGGTGCAGGTGGTCGATGATTCCGGCGCCGGCCACGCGGCCGAGGTTGAA